>JAAXIA010000205.1 GCA_012270595.1 Rhodanobacteraceae bacterium
ACCGTACCCATTTCACGCATGTACATGCGTACCGGGTCGGTGGTTCGACCGGTTTCGGCATCCACCGCTGAAAGCAGGGTGGCCGCTTCTTCTGCGGTGGTTTCATCAGCACCACCCCTGCCTGGGGCTGCGGCGTCAGAAATCGTATCCTCGTCCGGTGCCGTATCGTGAATTTCGATACCAACACCTTTGATTACCGCCTCAATATCTTCGATCTGTTCAGGATCGACGATGCCGTCGGTCAGATGGTCATTGATCTCGGCGTAGGTCAGATAACCCTGCTCCAGACCTTTGGAGATGAGCGCCTTAATCTCAGACTGTTGTTCAGAAACTTTATCGTTCATACCTACCGCCATAGATGTGCAAGCGCCAAGAGGGGCCATATAGTGCTCATGGAACCATTTTTCAAGGTGAAAGGCACATGACTCTTTCGAGTACGCAAACATCAAGACTAAAAGCGAGGTTCATAAGCCATAAAAACAGCGAAGTTGGAAGACTCCCGCCTGAAGCCCATTTTCATGAATTCTCCAGCCAAAATGAGACCGGGCCATCGTTGACCAGGTGAACTTGCATAAAAGCACCAAAGCGACCACTTTCCACCTTGGGGTGAGTCGCCCGCGCCAAACTCAGCATGCGCTCGAACCAGCGTCGCCCTTGTTCAGGCTTCGCAACAAGGGAAAAGCTGGGACGACGACCACTGCGCGTATCAGCCGCAAGCGTAAACTGACTGACCAAGAGCAATCCGCCGCCGGTGTCTCTTAACGAATGGTTCATCTTTCCGTTTTCATCGGCGAACACCCGATAGCCAAGGATGCGATCAAGCAGGTTTTTGGTCTGTGACTCGCCATCGGCAGGCTGCACGGCCACCAGAGCCAAAAGCCCGGCACCAATAGCACCGACCACGCAATCATCAATGGCAACATGGGCACAACTGACACGCTGAATCAGTGCGATCATCAAGACTCCACCAGCGGCAACTGTGCTCTAGCATAGCGCCGATTAACAGCAAAGCAAGAGACTATCCAAACCCAGCCATGAGAAACACACTTAAATTATGACTAGCGGCAAAATTATGATCAGCGCCAAAACCAGTACCATCGATAGGCCTCATCCGCGACTGTGCAGCAGCCACAAGCACACCAAAGCGAAGCGATCGGTCACATTTCAGAAGACGCGGTTTGATACCATCATCAGACGGTGGCATACGCGGGGCGCGTAGAAACCTTAATGATGGGAGAACGCTTTGAAAACCCCCTATGTTTGCATCCTGGACCAATAAAAAAATGTTCACCAATATCCCGTTGCGCACCCATCCTGACACCCTCGAGCTTTCCTGAAAATGCGTTGGGAGATGTGGCTGCTTTATGTACTGCTTCGTCTGTGTGGATGGCTTCCGCTACGGCTGCTCCATGCTGTGGGAACGCTTCTGGGCGACAGTATGCGGCGCTGGCACACTTCTGTAGCACACGTGGTGGAGGTGAATCTCATGATCGCCCGCCCAGAGATCAATGCCACTGCACGCGCCGCACTGCAACGCGCTGCCTTGATCGAGGCTGGTAAGTCCGTGTTTGAGATACTAAAGGTGTGGGGAATGGGTGCCAGACGCTCACAAGCTTTGGTGCGCGAAGTACGTGGTAGCGCATATGTCGATGCGGCCCTCGAGGCAGGCAAGGGACTTATTATTGCCGCACCACACTTGGGCTGCTGGGAATTACTCAACAACTGGCTGTGCAGTCGCACGCCTATGAGCATTCTCTACCGTCCACCACGACTAGCCACCATGGAAGCCCTGTTGCGCAAGGTACGCGCTGCGCCTGAGCAGGTACGCGCTGAAGGTGTTGGCGTACGCAAGCTTTACCGGCGGCTGGCTGCCGGCGGCACAGTAGGGATTCTCCCCGACCAGAAGCCGCGTGAAGGTGAGGGGCAACACGCGCCTTTTTTCGGCCATGATGCATTGACCATGGTGCTGCTGCCACGCCTGGCCGCACGCACTGGGGCAACCGTGCTGTTCGCCTTCGCCGAACGCCTGCCACGGGGCAAAGGTTATCGTATTCATATCCTTCCAGCGCCGGAGGGCTTGGCTAACACAGATATGGCAAAGGCATGTGCGGCACTCAACCGGGGGGTCGAGGCGTGCGTAGCACGCGCTTTCACACAGTACCAATGGCATTATAGGCGCTATTCGGCAAGAACCATGGCTAACCCGTACCAATAAATGGTGGGATATCACAGGAAGATGTCAAGGCCTTTGGCTTTACAGTGGCAACGGGTGATAAGGCTTGTGGTGACCGTGGTAGATGAGCGGCGGCCTTAATGCGTCCGGAGGAATAGTGCCGCTACGCAACGCAGCCAGCGTCCGTGCCCGCCAGACGACCTTCCAAGTCGAACGGAACGGTTGAGCCAGCAAGCTGTAGCGGAAAACTTCAGGGGAGAGTTCGGCAGGCTGGCTCACAATGAGACCACAGGGATGTTTGGCCGCAAAAGCACGGATGGCCGCCGTATTGTACATCTCCGTGATTGGGCGGATAAGCCGGGCGGCAAAATGGAACTCACCGTTATAGTTACCCACAACACCGATGGCGCAATGCTCTGCACCGGCAACAGCCAGAAAGCGGGTCGTCGGACCCAGGTCATAGTGATACCAGATGGAAAGCGCAAACAGCATATTGAGTGCTGCGGTACCGACCAATCCGGCAAAACCCAACCGCACCAGCTCACCACGCCCACGCCATAGCAAGAGCAACCCAAGAAGAATGAACACCATGCCAAAGGAGCGGCTGCTCACTGAAGCATCCATCAACCAGGAATCATGCAGCCAATGGCTACGAACCAGTCTGGGCAATAAAAACATAAATAGTCCCAGCGCCATGGCACCAACACCCAGTGGCCAAGGACCAAGCCAATTCTGTCCGGCCAGTGCCGGACGTCGCTCACGGAGTAAAGCCAGGGCGGAACAAAGCAGCAACACCATGCCTGCCACTTCCGGAAGAAGATAGTAAAGCTGCTTGCCATTTACCAGCGAGAACACCACAAAACTGGGTGCGACCCAACACAGGGCAAAGCACAAACCAACGGGAAGCGGACGGCGTAGAGAGGCCAGAGCTACCCAGACACGTGGCCAACCAATGAAGGGAAACAGCAGCAGTGGCAGCATCAGCAGATACCAGAACACGGGTTGTGCATGGACCTGCAAGGGTTGTGTTACAGATATGGAGGAAAACACCCGTGCCATCGTCTGGCTGAAAAATAACTGCGTTCGATACACAACGCCACCTGCAAGACCCGCAGGCCAGGCCCAGGTCAGCAAGATCATCAGCCCCAGCAGCATAGCGAGCACCCCGCGACCATACCAGCGTAAGCGGTGCTCACGCGCACAACTGCTCCACAGCGGACCAAGTAACCATGGGAAAAGCACGTGTAGCAACATCACCGGCCCTTTGGTCAGCAGACCAAGCCCTGTGAATAAACCGCACAGCAACCAGCGTGGTTCTTGACGTCGCGGCGCAGGTAACAGGCAGCTCAAAGCCGCCAGTACCCACACGAGAAGCAGTACGTCATACATAATCTGCAGGCTAAAAAGGAACGCGTAGGACAAACCCAGCCAAATCCAAGGTGCCGCTTTGGCCACCCACGGATGGTCGGGGAACAGCCGTCGCGCCAGCCCTGCCAGCAGCACCAACACGCCGCCACCGAAAGCAACCTCAAGCACCCGCGGCCAGGTGTCATTGACACCAAATGCCCACCATCCGGCATGAATAAGCCAGAACAAGAGCGGTACCTTTTCGTAGTAAGGCGCTCCGTTGAGATGAGGCACCAGCCACTGGCCATGGCTCCACATATCCCAGGCCACCGCCAGTGTACGCGTGGAATAAAGCGGCATCGGCCCATGCGCGAAAATAGCCAGCAAAGAAACCAGTAGCCACAGCGGCAGCCACGGCCAGAGCGCACGCACATGTTGGAGCCAACGGTAAACGTTCAAGGACACAGGCCATCCTTTAAGGTAAGGTGAAACACATGCATATCTCTATGGTGATCCATCCTTGTATCGCGTGACGCTCGAAAGGACGGTCATTTTTTCTGGAGCGGACAACGAAAACAAGCCAGGTGGACCTGAAAATTTTCATCGTCTTGCCGGTGACACAAAACGCCACCCATCAGACCGGCCCCCAATAGCCGATGCGCCGCCTAATTTTCAGCTTGCGCCACAGGTTAAGCGGTTTAGCTCGCCGGTTCCTGGCACCGCGCGCTATAAAATCATCAATGGCATCAAGTACCCGGGCGCTAGACTGTCCGTCACGCCAAGGATGTAGAAGCCTGGCGTAATCGTTAATGGCCTGCATCAACGTCGGCGGTCTGGTCAGCGCCTGCTCAATGGCTGACTCAACATCCCTGGGATCATGGATGTCAATCAGCTGTGGCCCTGGGCGGCGATTTTTAAAGGTCACGACAGGTTTGCCGGTGAGCAGGAATTCATTGAGCGCCGAGGAAGTATCCGAGCACATAAGGTCCACTTTACTGAACAGTTCAAGAATGTTGTCTGGCTCGGCAAAGCGTAGATAATCATTTTCCAGCGCATTGTACTTCGCTCTGGTGGCCTCATTCATTTTCGGGTGGAAGCTGATGATCCAGCGCCAACGCCCTTCCCGTGAAAGACGCCTGATTTCCTCATAGAGAATTTCGGCAGCGCTCCAGGAAGGAGAAAAAGTGGAATGATAGAGAATGACTGGCGGCTCGCGCACGGGCGACAAGGGGCAGGCAAACTCCGCCATGAACGGATCGATCTTTGGAAAACCGGTTTCGATCACGCTAAAGTGCCCCAAACGCGCAGCAAGTTCCTGAAATAACAAGGTATCACGCGGACCGATGGTACAGTACAGATCGAAAAAACCGCGAATGTAGATGTGCCGTGGTTTACCAGCATCGAAACCGTGAAAAACCTCCACCTTTACCCCGGAAAAGAAATGCGGCACCGCGTTGGAGGGAGTAATCACCGCCAATGGCCGCCAGGCACGAACCTCTTCCACTGTCAGCAGGCGTTCATCATCATAAAGGTCCTGCGCGCCGGGACCATCAAAAAACCACGCTGTTTCATCGCCTCGTGCACGGATGACAGCCTGAATGGGGCGCAAAATAGCCAGGGCGTAGCGTTCAGAGCCGTAAAGAAGATAACGCTTGGGCATCGTACTCAAGTTGACTTGGAGAGCGGAGAAATCTAGCCTGGGTCGGCTCAGGACTTTTCTTGCCGGACAGAAAGACGAGCTGCCTCATGTTAAGGCCAAAATCTTCAGATAACGAGCAACAGTGACCGCCAAGCCATCGTACAGGGCCTCGGCAATGAGTGCGTGCCCAATGGAAACTTCGGCCAGATCAGGTATAGCGGCATGCAGCAGACTGAGATTGGACTGATTGAGATCGTGCCCGGCATTGACTGCCAACCCAGCCTCGCGTGCACATCGAGCGGTCTCTACACATTGTGCCAATGACGCGCCTGCATCTCCTGCATTGAACGCGCGCGCATAAGGCCCGGTATAAAGCTCAATACGCTCCACCCCGCATGCCTTAAGCTGTGCAAAGCCTTGGGCACCCACAGCACCCACATCCACAAACAGGCTAACGCGACAACCCAGTGCGCATAATCTAGCTACCAAAGGTGCCAGGCGCCCGAAATCGCCGACAGGGTCAAAGCCATGGTCAGAAGTGAGCTGATGGTCGCCGTCGGGAACCAGCGTTACCTGGCCAGGACACACTTCACGGGCAAGCGCAAGCAAGCCGGGGTAGCTCCCACGTGCTGCTGCGAACGGATTACCTTCAATATTGTATTCAATACCCGGGCGCAACACTGCCGCCAGGGCACGTACATCATCGGGACGGATATGGCGCTGATCTGGCCTGGGATGCACGGTGATGCCGCCACAACCAGCATCCATGCAGGTCTGCGCGGCACGCAGCAGACTGGGTTCACCTTCGCCACGGGCATTGCGCAGCACGGCGATTTTGTTGAGATTGACACTAAGCAAGGTCATGATGGTTATTCATAGAAGGGGAGCGTCGCTTGGCATACCACGGGCCATCTCAAGGAATATCGGCAAGTGTTTTCTGCTGCACACGGTGTGGACCTCCGCGCCAGGCCAGACTGGCAACGTAAAAAGGCCTGACCGGCAAACGTAGTAGTTGCCACGCCGCCACATCTTCACCCTCCAACGCCAACAGGCGCAGCGGACTCGGTGTCACGCTAAAGCGGGGCCGGTCAAGGCCATAAGCCAGGCCACGTCCCATGGCCTTAAGTACCGCTTCCTTGGCAGTCCACAAAGACAGAAACGCCTGGTGGCAAAATGCCGGAGGGAGCGCCGCAAGCGCTGCCGTTTCCTCATGACAGAAATAACGCTTCGCGATACCCAGCGCATTGGGGCAAGAACGCAGGCATTCAAGGTCGATTCCCGGCGTGATGCCATGCGCCACAGCCAATAAGGCATGATCACCGCAGTGCGACCAATTAAACTCAAGCGCACCATGTGGCCCGGCCAAACATGGTCGCCCGTAAGTGCCTTCGGCGAAATGCACGTCATCTGGAAACACGGCAAGATAAGCTGCCAGAACGCGCCGCAAAGGCGCGCGCCCGTGTAAGCGACAGTAATCCAGCTCCCACACGTGGATCTCACCATCACATAAAGACGCAGTCAACTGCAGCATAAGTGTTTCACCCATAAGTGCTTCATATATCCTGGATATTAAGTGGACCAGCGATCAGGTGCCTACTGAAGCAAGACGCAAGCAACCCCTTCCCTCGCCGCCACCAGACACCTGGACACAAGAATACTGCTCATGGATGCTCAATGATTCGTTCCGGTTTTTGTCAACCGGAACGAACGGATAAAACAGCAGAGTGATAACAGCCTTGATCACGTAAAATACAGTTATCAGTACGAAAAAAAATACGTAAAAAAAATGCCTGCCAGCAGTTTTTCGGCAGAACCTGGCAGGTTGTTTTCCCATATTGCCCTCTATCAACTATAAAACCAGATAACATTCCGGCCCTTGATAAAAGGTACTTTACGCCCACTGGAACGCATAAGTGTTAGACAGGATTATTACAAATTCATATAAAAAACGGGAACCACTATAAACATCACCACACCGCAAATGGCCGAGCCTGACGAGGCCCGTGCGTGCGAAGCGAACCCGGGCGTAGCCGCCAACACGCCTGGCATCGGCCAGGTCGGACCCGGCAAGACGGTATTCCATACCTTCTGCATGGCCAGGCGATGACTTGGGTCCCCATCGCGTCATCCTTAAAGTATTAACCCTAGCTCGCCTACCCTTGCTTGGCTCAAGCCAGACGGGAAGCAACCCATGAGCAACCAGAATCTTCCCTTCAAGTCAAAGCAGCCCACCATCCCACAAAATCACCTATTACCCATTGACCTCTCATAACCTAGACTAGACTGGCCTGGACATTCAGCGATCAGCCTGGAAGGGCTTCTTGCACTACTTGAAATTTCTGGTCTAATTGAGAGTCTAATAAAGTCGTTACTCTTAAAATAAGAAGAGTGCCTAACGGATGAGAAGGTTCCCTTGCCTTGTCTTGGAGGGTAGGTATGATGCAACAACCACACGCTCAGGGTTTGTACGACCCTCGCCACGAACACGATGCCTGCGGCCTGGGTTTTGTCGCGCATATCAAGGGGTGTAAACGCCATCACATCATCCAGCAGGGGCTTGCGATTCTGCGCAATCTCGACCATCGCGGAGCGGTGGGATCAGACCCTCTCATGGGTGACGGTGCCGGCATTTTGATCCAGATCCCGGATCAGTTCTACCGTGAAGAAATGGCGCAACAGGGCGTGAGCTTACCACCAGCGGGGGAATACGGCGTTGGCATGGTCTTTCTGCCCAAGGAACAGGCGTCACGGCGAGCCTGCGAACAGGAGCTGGAGCGCAAGGTTATCGCCGAGGGTCAGATTGTGCTGGGTTGGCGTGATGTGCGTGTGGACAGCAACATGCCGATGTCGCCCACAGTGAAAGAGCGCGAGCCGGTCATCCGTCAGTTATTCATCGGCTGTGGTCCAGATGTGATGGTGCCCGACGCGCTGGAGCGCAAGCTTTACGTGATCCGCAAGACCTCCAGCCACGCCATCCGCGCGCTCAATCTCAAGTACGGCAAAGAATATTTCATGGTATCAATGTCCTCCCGTACGGTGGTCTATAAGGGCCTGTTGCTGGCCGGGCAGGTGGAACGCTATTACCTTGACCTTTCCGACCCACGAACGGTATCGGCGCTAGCCATGGTGCATCAGCGCTTTTCCACCAACACCTTTCCGGCCTGGCAACTGGCCCACCCGTACCGCATGGTGGTGCATAACGGCGAGATCAACACGGTCAAAGGTAATGTGAACTGGATCAAGGCCCGTACTGGTGCCATCGCTTCGCCGGTACTTGGTAAAGATTTGCAAAAACTCTGGCCACTGATCTACCCGGGCCAATCCGATACGGCTTCGTTTGATAACTGCCTGGAACTGTTAACCATGGCAGGTTACCCGTTATCCCATGCGATGATGATGATGATCCCAGAAGCATGGGAACGCCATGAATCGATGGATACCAATCGCCGCGCTTTCTATGAGTATTACGCCGCGATAATGGAACCATGGGATGGACCCGCCGCCATCGCCTTTACCGATGGCCGTCAGGTCGGTGCCACGCTGGATCGCAACGGCCTGCGTCCGGCACGCTATCTGGTCACCGACGACGATCTTCTTATTCTCGCATCTGAAGCAGGAGTAGTGCCGATTCCTGCCTCGCGTATTGTCAAAAAGTGGCGGCTGCAACCCGGGCGGATGCTGTTAATCGACATGGAAGCCGGTCGCATCATCGACGATAAGGAAATCAAGGAGCAGATGGCCAATACCAGGCCGTACCGACAATGGATTGAACGCGTCGGCATCAAGCTCGACAAACTGCCAGTGGCAACTCCCGAACCAGCTTCCAGCGAAGATCTTCTTGATCGCCAACAGGCTTTCGGCTACACCCAGGAGGACTTGAAGTTCCAGCTTTTGCCCATGGCCAAAACCGCCCAGGAAGCGACCGGCTCCATGGGTAATGATGCACCACTGGCAGTATTGTCTGATCGCAGCAAGTCGCTCTATAACTATTTCCGCCAGTTATTCGCGCAGGTCACCAATCCGTCGATTGATCCTATTCGCGAGCAACTGGTGATGTCATTGGTCTCCTTTATCGGTCCCAAACCCAACCTGCTGGACATCAATAACACCAATCCGCCGCTACGGCTGGAAGTGCGCCAACCCATCCTGGATTTTGCTGATATGGCAAAAATCCGCAAGATTGCCCGCTACTCGCGAGGCAAGTTTCGCAGTTACGAGCTCGATATAAGCTATCCGGTCACCTGGGGCAAGGCCGGGATCGAAGCGCGTCTGGCTTCGCTATGCGCGCAGGCAGTGGATGCCATTGCCCAGAATCACAATATCCTGGTGATATCAGACCGGCTCAGCTGCCGTGAGCGCGTGGCCATTCCCGCTTTACTGGCTACCTCGGCGATGCATCAACACCTGGTGAAACATGGTCTGCGTACTTCTACCGGATTGGTGGTGGAAACTGGTTCAGCACGCGAAGTGCACCACTTTGCACTGCTCGCCGGCTATGGCGCAGAGGCCGTTCATCCGTACCTGGCCATGGAAACGCTGACCCGACACTTTGTTGACGAACCGGAAGACATCAGCGGCGACAAAGCCGTTCAGAACTACATCAAGGCGATCAATAAGGGGATCCAGAAGGTGATGGCCAAGATGGGTATATCGACGTATATGTCCTATACCGGTGCACAGATCTTTGAGGCAGTGGGCCTAAGCCGCGAGCTGGTCGATGCCTATTTCAGTGGCACCACATCCAGTATCGAAGGTATCGGTCTGTTCGGGATTGCCGAAGAAGCGCTGCGTCAGCACAGCGCCGCTTATGGTGATGACCCGGTACTGGCCAATGCCCTGGACAGCGGCGGTGAATACGCCTGGCGTACCCGTGGTGAGGAGCATATGTGGACTCCTGACGCCATCGCCCACCTGCAACACGCCACCCGTGCCAACAATGCGCGCACCTATGCCGACTATGCGCGGCTGATTAACGAACAAACGCAGCGCCACATGACCCTGCGCGGCCTGTTTGAATTCCGTGTGTATCCAGCTGCCGCCATTGCGCTGGAAACCGTGGAACCGGCCAGTGAGATCGTCAAGCGTTTTGCTACCGGTGCCATGTCACTCGGTTCCATTTCGACAGAAGCCCATGCCACGCTCGCCATCGCGATGAACCGCATCGGTGGCAAGTCAAACACCGGAGAGGGAGGCGAAGACGAGGCACGCTACCACAATGAGGTACGTGGCATCACAGCCCAGCCAGGTGACACTCTTGGCAGCGTGCTCGGACAAGAGCTGATCGAGAGCGATGTTGCGCTACTGCCAGGCGATGCACTCCGTTCGCGCATCAAACAGGTAGCCTCTGGACGTTTCGGTGTCACCGCCGCCTACCTAAACTCAGCTGATCAGATCCAGATCAAGATCGCGCAGGGTGCCAAGCCCGGTGAAGGTGGGCAACTTCCCGGCCACAAGGTTTCCTCCCACATTGCCAAGCTGCGCTTTTCAGTGCCTGGCGTGGGTCTGATTTCGCCGCCACCCCATCACGACATCTATTCCATTGAGGATTTGTCCCAGCTCATTCACGATCTAAAAAACTGCAATCCGGATGCCTCGATATCGGTAAAACTGGTTGCCGAGGTAGGGGTGGGAACGATCGCTGCCGGTGTCGCCAAGGCCAAGGCTGACCATCTGGTGATTGCCGGTCACGACGGCGGCACCGGTGCCTCGCCCTGGTCATCGATCAAGCATGCTGGTACGCCATGGGAACTAGGGCTGGCCGAAGTCCAGCAGACCCTGGTGCTCAATCGTCTACGCGGGCGGATCCGGGTACAGGCCGACGGACAAATGAAAACTGGTCGTGATGTGGTGATCGCTGCACTCCTGGGCGCCGATGAATTCGGTTTTGCCACCGCTCCGCTGGTCGTGGAAGGCTGCATTATGATGCGTAAATGCCATCTCAACACCTGCCCTACTGGCGTGGCCACGCAAGACCCGGGGCTGCGCCGGAAGTTCAGTGGCAAACCAGAGCATGTGGTCAATTACTTTTACTTTGTCGCCGAAGAGGTACGCCAAATCATGGCAACACTGGGCATTGCCAGCTTCGATGCCCTGATTGGTCGCACCGACCTTATCGACATGCGTGCAGGCATAGCCCACTGGAAAGCAAAACACCTGGATTTCTCGCGCATCTTTCATTGTCCCCAAGTCCCAAACGAAGTCTCGCGCTACCATGTTGAGCAGCAGGACCATCAGCTTGGGAAGGTACTGGATCATGTGTTGATCGACAAAGCCAGCGCTGCCCTTGAACGCTGTGAGAAAACCCGTTTTATCGTCGATGTACGCAATATCAATCGCAGCGTGGGAACCATGCTTTCCGGTGTAGTGGCACGGCGCTACGGACATGCAGGGCTACCAGACGACACCATTCATATCCAGCTCAACGGCACCGCCGGGCAAAGTTTCGCTGCCTTTCTAGCCCACGGCATCACACTCGACCTGGTGGGCGAAGCGAACGACTACGCAGGCAAGGGGTTATCTGGTGGACGTCTGATTGTACGTTTGCCGAATGACTTCCACGGTTCTGGAACCGAGCACATCATCGTTGGCAATACCGTACTCTACGGTGCCACCAATGGTCAGGCCTATCTAGGTGGCGTGGCTGGGGAGCGTTTCGCGGTGCGCAATTCGGGTGGCTGTGCGGTTGTGGAAGGCGTGGGTGACCATGGCTGCGAATACATGACCAGCGGCACGGTGCTGGTCCTTGGTGATACTGGTCGTAACTTTGCTGCTGGCATGTCCGGTGGCGTTGCCTATATCTATGATCCAAAAAATGTTTTTGAGCATCACTGCAACCTGGAAATGGTGATGCTTGAGCCTGTGCTTTCCACTGTAGAGCAGGAACTTGGAGATGGGCGCAATCATTGGCATCGCACAACACGCGAAAGCGCACCGGCCACGGATGAAGCCATTGTCCGCCAACTACTAGAG
Organism: Rhodanobacteraceae bacterium; assembly: GCA_012270595.1. Classification (GTDB taxonomy): domain Bacteria; phylum Pseudomonadota; class Gammaproteobacteria; order Xanthomonadales; family Rhodanobacteraceae; genus Rhodanobacter_A. Next base: position 12,129 of record JAAXIA010000205.1, read on the forward strand.
GCACATTTTCATCATACCGGTAGCACACGGGCCAGAGAAATCCTGCGTAACTGGCGCATCTCACGAGGGCATTTCGTCAAGGTCATGCCCACTGAATACAAGCGCGCCTTAATGAACGCCCATGCACAGGCCACGGATCTATCTACCGCGCGGGCGATAGTTTGAGGAACATACACGATGGGCAAAATCACCGGCTTTCTCGACATCCCACGCCAGTACGAAACCAGCGACCCACCCATACAGCGCAAGCGTCACTGGCACGAGTTTACTCATCATCTTGATGACAATGCCGCGAAACTCCAAGGTGCCCGCTGCATGGATTGCGGGGTTCCGTTTTGTCAAAATGGCTGCCCGGTCAACAACATCATCCCTGATTTTAACGACCTGGTTTACCGGCAAGACTGGCGGCACGCACTGGATGTCCTGCACTCCACCAACAACTTTCCCGAGTTTACCGGTCGTATCTGCCCGGCCCCGTGTGAGGCAGCCTGTACCCTCACCATCAACAGCGATGCGGTGGGCATCAAATCCATCGAGCACAAAATCATCGATAAAGGCTGGGAAGAAGGCTGGGTGCATCCCCAGATACCTACTCACAAAACGGGCCACAGGGTAGCCATCGTCGGTTCCGGCCCGTCCGGGCTCGCCGCCGCCCAGCAACTGGCACGCGCCGGGCACGAGGTCACCGTCTTTGAGAAAAACGAACGTGCCGGTGGTCTGCTGCGCTATGGCATTCCGGATTTCAAGCTGGGGAAAAGGCTCATCGACCAACGCATTACGCAGATGAGCGAAGAAGGGGTCTGCTTCCAAACCGGCACCCAGGTCGGTGCCGGACAAAGCGTCTGCCCGGAACAATTGCAACGCGCGTTCGATGCCGTGGTTCTCACCGGTGGTGCGGAAATTCCGCGTGACCTACCCATTCCCGGGCGTAATCTGGCGGGAATCTACTTTGCCATGGATTTTTTGTCGCAACAAAACCGTGTCAACGCTGGCGAGCTGGCGAAGATATCCATTCATGCTGCAGACAAACACGTCGTCGTGACCGGCGGTGGCGATACGGGTTCAGATTGCGTAGGTACCGCCAACCGTCAGGGCGCTAAAACGGTCACCCAGTTTGAACTGTTAGCACGCCCACCCGAATGCGAGGACAAACCGCTGGTATGGCCATACTGGCCCATTCGCATGCGCACCTCCAGCTCGCACGAGGAAGGCTGCCAGCGAGACTGGTCTGTAGCCACCAAGCACTTTGGCGACGACGGCACCGGCAAGGTGGCAAATCTTACTGGTGTCAGACTGAATTGGGAACATGGCAAGATGTGCGAAATACCTCATAGCCAGTTTGAGATCCCGGCCGGGTTAATCCTGCTGGCCATGGGTTTTGTTTCACCGCGACAAGAGTTGCTCGACGCTTTTGGCGTAGACAAGGACGCGCGCGGCAATGCCCGCGCCAGCACCGAAGGGCTTGATTGCTATCACACCAGCAGCCATAAGGTATTTGCTGCCGGTGACATGCGTCGCGGGCAGTCTCTGGTGGTGTGGGCCATTCGTGAAGGGCGGCAGTGCGCACGGGCAGTGGACGCCTTTCTGATGGGAAGGACAAACTTGCCGCGTTGAATCTCATCTCCACGAACAAGCAACACCAATGCGTTACGCTTAGACTTTACAGGTCATGGACCTGGTTTGGGTCAACTGAAGAAGGTCAGCCATACCAAGCGTCCAGGCGACTTTTGTGAACTTGACGCTAGGCCCACCAATGCCAGATTTAAGCCCGGCACCCTAGAGGTCAATCCTGGCACCAGTATCTATTTTGATCACATGCAAGACTTGCCTGCAAGTTAGTTGAAAGCATACGCCGAAAATGCTTTGACCTAGGCACGCGCATCCAGCTTCAGCGACAAGCTGATCAAAGGAGGCAAGGGTACGCGCGGGACTGGATCATGCTGAAGAGAACCGCTGCGAATCTCATCGCCCTTTCCCAAGCATTTGCGACTGTACTCACATACCACGCTGACGCAACACCTCAAACAAGGCAATACCTGTAACCACCGACACATTAAGGCTTTCCATCGTACCAGGCATGGGAATTTTTGCCATAAAGTCACAGGTATCACCTATCAGCTGGCGCATCCCGCTCCCCTCACTGCCAAGCACCAGCGCAACCGGACCTTTCAGATCGAGCGTATAAAGCGACTGCTCCGCCACCCCACATAGACCGATGATCCACACACCAGCGTCCTTGAGCGCGCGCAAGCTGCGCGCCAGATTGGTAACAGCCATTAACGGCACACGATCAGCGCCACCTGCGGACGTACGGCGCGCCACCTGGGTAAGGCCCGCAGCACGGTCCCTGGGCACTATCACGGCGGTCGCTTTTGCCGCTGCCGCACTGCGCAGGCAAGCACCCAGGTTATGCGGGTCAGTGACACCATCGAGCACCAGCAACAGGCTCGTGCTGCCGTCACGCTGGATGAGTGCGGCAAGATCTTGCGCGTGCCGCACCATAGTCGGCTCATACAAGGCAGCAATGCCTTGATGGCGCACCGCGCCAGAGAGTTGCCCCAATTGCTCACGCGAACGCTCAAGCACCGGAATACCGAGGGTACGTGCCTGTTGCACCAGTTCACGCACGCGCCGATTGTGCTGCCCATGCTCCACGGCCACCGTGCGCACATGCGACGCATTGTCACTCAGCACACCCGCAACCGGATGGATGCCAACAACCCAGCTTTCACTCATGATTTGCCTTTAGGTTTGTGCACCGCGCGCTTTTTCGTCGTCAATCGCGACAATCTGCGCGGTCCTTCTTTAGCTGCGAACACGGCGCTCTTTGGTAAGGAATAACGTTCCCCCGCTGTCGCATAATCGTAAGGCTTTTCGTGATCAGTCAACCTGTCAGTGGCTGCTAAATACGGCACCAGCAGGCGGAAATCGATCTTCCGATCCTCAAGACTGGCACGCAGTACCTGCACGCGCACACGATCACCGAGGCGAAAGCGGCTACCGCTGCGCTCGCCTTCCAGCAGGTGCTGCTGGGGATAAAAGTGATAATAATCATTGCCGAGTTGACTGATATGTACCAGCCCCGACACGCGGGACTGCTCCAGCTCCACAAACAGGCCAAACGAGGTAACACCAGTGACCACACCGGTAAAACATTCGCCCACATGTTTGCTCATCCAGGCACATTTGAAGCGTTCGTCTACATCGCGTTCAGCCTCCTCGGCACGGCGTTCGCGCTGCGAACAGTGTTGTGCTATGGCGCTCATTTCAGTCGCCGTGTAACGGTTTTTTGCTGTTTTATCCCGCGCCACCGCGCTACGGATCGCGCGGTGTACAAGCAGGTCAGGATAACGCCGGATCGGTGAGGTAAAGTGTGTATAAGCCGTCAGAGCCAGACCAAAATGACCGCGGTTATCGGGCTGATAGCCGGCCATACTCTGCGCGCGTAGCAATACGCTCTGAATCAGCTCACGCTCAGGACGATCACGCACCATGCGCAACATATCGGAAAAATCGCCTGGGAGCAGCTCATTCATAGGCGGCATGCGCAATTTGAACTCACGCAAAAACTGCTGCAAATTCTCGTATTTCTCTTTTGGTGGCGGTTCATGCGCCCGAAACAAGACAGGAACCTTCTTCTTTTCCAGAAACAAGGCAGCCTGCACATTGGCGGCGATCATACATTCTTCAATCAATTTGTGCCCATCATGACGCTGGACTACGCCGATCATGGCCACGTTACCGTCCCCATCAAGCCTGAATTTGACCTCTGGTGTCTCAAAGTCAATTGCACCGCGGAGCCTGCGCTGGTTCACCAGTGCCTGATACAGCGCATACAGGCTCTCCAACGAGCGCAGTACATCGGCTACTTCTTCGCACGCATCATCATGCTTGAGGCCCACGGCCTGCCACACCTTGTCATAGGTGAGTCGTGCGTGGGAGTGCATCACTGCAGGGTAAAACTTTGACTTGCGTACCGTGCCTTCGGCATCAATCGTCATGTCGCACGCCATACACAGGCGATCCACGCCGGGGTTAAGCGAGCAAATGCCGTTGGACAGGGTCTCCGGCAACATCGGAATCACAAAACCAGGGAAATAGACAGATGTACCGCGCTCGAAAGCTTCCCTGTCGAGCGCACTGCCGACAGGCACATAATGGGCAACATCCGCAATCGCCACCAAAAGCCGCCAACCACCACCACGCCTGGGTGCAGCGTAAACAGCATCATCAAAATCACGGGCATCACTGCCATCAATGGTAAGCAGAGGCAGTTTGCGTAAATCAACCCGACCCTCGCACTGGGCCGCGGTCACTTCAGGCAAAGCTGCTGTAGCCTCACGCAGAGCTGCCTCTGGCCAGGCCTGAGGCAGCTCATGGCTCGCTATCGCCATATCCACGAGCAGAGAGGGCTGCAGGCGCTCTCCCAGTACTGCCCGAATCACGCCCAAGGGGCCATGGCATGTTGAAGGTGGATCGGTGATTTCGGCGACTACAATTTGACCCGTTTGAGCACCCTGCGTCTGTTCGGGCAGTATCATCACATCCTGGTGCAGGCGGCGATCATCTGGCGTTACCAGTGTCACCCCGTTCTCGACCAGCACGCGGCCCACCAGACGCGGTGTGCGTCGCTGCAAAACCTCGACGATGGCACCCTGCACCCGCCCGCGCCGATCCTGATCGACCACACTGGCCAGCACGCGGTCACCATGCAGCACACTGCGCATCTGTTGCGGTGACAGGTAGAGATTCTCACCACCAGCGTCCGGACGCATGAAACCATAGCCTTCAGCGTTAGCCATAACCACGCCGGGGATCAGATCAAGCTTCTGCACCGGCGCATAATCACCACGGCGGCCGCGCAGTAACTGACCATCGCGCACCATGGCCAGCAATCGCCGGTGGAGCGCATTGCTGGCGTGCTCTTCGGATAAATCCAAAGCCTTGGCAATAGCTGCCTCCGACAACCATGTACTGCCTGCTTCAAGCAGACCCATAATGGCTTCACGGCTCGGAATAGGTCGTTCATAACGTTGCGCTTCACGCTCCGCACAAGGATCGCGTATCCGGATCTGGCCCCGGTTGGCAATGGCTTCATACAAAGCTTTTCGGCTACCGCAGGCTGCGTTCGCGCCCTGCTTGCCCTCAAGCTTTTTCGCAGCCTGCTCCTTGCCGACCTGTTTCTTGTCGCTGTCTTTCCTGGTTTTTTTAGCCATTTCAATGCATTATAGAGCATCGTGTACCACCTGACGCAACACTTTCCAGCATCCTGCATATTGACATTTCTACCTCAAAGCATCTACGCTCTTTCGCTTGGACTGGTTTCTTCAAAATGGAATTGGCCCACGTACGACCCCAAATAAAGCACTTGCCCAGATGGCGGAATTGGTAGACGCACTAGCTTCAGGTGCTAGCGGGGGCAACTCCGTGGAGGTTCGAGTCCTCTTCTGGGCACCACATTGTAGACGAAGGCCGCTGCTCAAAGCGGCCTTCGTCGTTTTCTTTAGGCAACATATCTGCCATACATAGCCACAGACAGAATACAACCCATTGATTCCAGCTCTTTGCTACGTTAACGTTACAAATTATGACCGACCCCACCTCTTCCCTCGCCAGCACAGCGAAAACTGAAGACTTCGAGCATTGGTTAAATGAACTCGAACAATTAGTTGCAAAGATGGAAGATGGCGAACTGAGTCTGGATGCATCGCTCGCTTCCTTTGAGCGCGGTATCAATCTGTATCGACAATGCCAGCAGGCACTGGATGAAGCCGAGCTGCGCGTACGCCTGCTGCTTGATCCGGATTCTCCCGACCGTGCCGAAGCATTTAAACCCGACCCTTGAACTCAGCTCAACGCTAAAAATCCTGGCTGCGCGCGCCACACAAGCGCTTGAATATGTGCTGCCCATCGAAACCCAAGTGTCGCACGCACTTGAAACCGCTATGCGCTATGCCGTCCTCGGGGGCGGTAAACGGCTACGCCCACTACTTGTTTATGCTGCCGCTCACGCCCTGGGCTACGACAATCCAAAGCTAGATGCCCCAGCCTGCACGGTGGAACTGATTCACGCCTATTCACTCGTCCATGACGACCTTCCAGCCATGGACGACGCCGATCTGCGCCGCGGACATCCCAGTTGCCACAAGGCATTTGGGGAAGCTATCGCTATCCTGGCCGGCGATGCACTACAAACACTGGCTTTCCAGATCCTCGCCAAGGCCGAGTTCAAACCCACATGCATCGTCGCCATGCTGCGCGTACTCGCCACTGCCTGCGGGACGAAAGGGATGGTCGGGGGACAGGCACTAGATCTGACCGCAGCTGGAAAGAATTTGAACCTGGGCAACCTGGAGCTGCTACACGCCCACAAGACTGGTGCACTGATCCGTGCCGCCGTCCGCCTGGGTGCACTGACCAGCGATGCGGATAACCACGCACTGGCGGCACTTGACCACTATGCCGCCGCCGTGGGTCTGGCCTTTCAGGTGCGAGATGACCTGCTTGACGTGGAGGGTTCATCCAGCCTGACTGGCAAAACAGCAGGTAAGGATGTCGCTTCCAATAAACCCACTTTCCCTTCCGTTATAGGCATGGATGCATCACGCCAACGCCTGGTCGAAGAGGTGGATAACGCCCTGGATGCACTTACGCCCTTCGGGAAGCGCGGAGCACTGCTAGCTGAGCTGGCCCGCTACGCTACGCAACGCGACTACTAAAAACTGTCTTGTACCACCATCGACACAAACGCTTAATCACTTACCTGACAAGAGACGAATAACGGTAACGCTCAAGCTTTGACAAGCAGGCATCAAGTAAACACAGCAGAACGGGCATGGCAGCACAGGGGGAACAACACCGGCAACATTCTTTTAGTGACCGGCTACGGTCATGCTCTCCAGAAGCAAAGAGCCGGTGAGAATAGATGAACGTCGGTCTATATCGGTGCCCACTGCTGCGATACCGGCAAACATATCACGCAGATTCGCGGCAATGGTAACGCCTTCAACCGGGTAAGCTATGCTGCCGTTTTCCACCCAGAAACCACTCGCACCACGCGAATAATCACCAGTAATCAGGTTCACCCCCTGCCCCATCACCTCAGTAACGAGCAGGCCAGTACCGAGATGGTGCAACATGGTCTGAAAATCACAACTCCCCCCCCCTGCCATGCCCGGTTCCACCACAAGATTGTGGATACCGCCGGCATTACCAGTGGAAGACAAGCCCAATTTACGCGCCGAATAACTACCCAATACGTAACGCGCCAACACCCCATCTTCAATCAGTGCACTATCCTTTGTGGCCACACCCTCAGCGTCGAAATTTGCTGACCCCTTGCCGCGAGTCAAATGTGGACGCTCGTTAATACACATCCAGGCTGGCATCACCGCTTTGCCAGCATGATCCAGCAAAAAGCTGGCGCGTCGATATAAGGCACCACCACTCACCGCCTGCACCAAGTGCCCTATCAGTCCACGTGCAAGCTCCGGCACAAACAGTACCGGACATTCACGGGTAGATAAACTGCACGCCCCGACACGCGCCAAGGTACGTTCAGCTGCCTTGTCACCCAGTGCCTGTGCGCTCATCAAATCCTCTACCGCACGGGCGCAGTCATACCAGTAACTACGCTGCATCGCCTGACCTTCACCCGCAATCAGTGACAGCGACAGTGCATGCTGGGTAACGCATTCGCTACCGATAAAACCGTGCGAGTTGGCATAGACTGCCAGACTTTTCCCTAGTTGTACGTTGGCACCATCGGAGCGGGTGATACCGGCATGAGCGCGCCCGGCACCCTCGACCTGCTGCCCCAGCTCAATGACAGCAGCCGGCTCAATCTCCCAGGGATGCCATAGATCCAGATCGGGAAACATCGTGGCCATGCGCTGCGCATCAGCAAGACCGGCAGCAGCATCTTCCTCAGTAAAACGGGCGATAGCGCAAGCTTGCTCCAGAGTGGCCTGAATCGATTCCGGATTCAGATCGGCCGTGCTGGCAGAACCTTTGCGCTGACCAAAATACACTGTCAGATCAAAACTGCGGTCACAGGTGTGCTCTACCGTCTCAACGTCGCCCAAACGCACGTTCACGCTAAGTCCGGTATCCATGCTGGCGCCAACTTCGGCCTGACTGGCACCAGCAGCACGGGCGCGGACGACGACATTCTCAGCCAGCTCAAATAGGCGATCAAGTTCAATCTGTTCACGACCAACCGGAAGGGAAGATAGAGACATACTCAAAGTTTCCTGGAATGTAGAACTTAAGTAAACCGGGTCACCCAAGCCTGCACATATGGGGGCATCATCACCACTTACAAAGAGCCAGTGCCCACCTTCTCGAATTATTGCAGATCAGGCATTGTGGCGCAGGTTCAAGGCTAAGCCAAAAGGAGTGTTTCGCTCCTTACTCATGGCTAGAGGGCTTAATTCGTAGGCTATTTGCGATAAGTTCATGAGATGCTCCGTTTTAGCGCACCACAACTGGAATCATGCTCCCTGCTTAGCGGCATGCCACGCCGACAACCACGTACTGGCACAGGGAAGTTAAGTGCGTCACTGCCTGCCTTCCCAAGGCTCATCATAAAAAGGGCGCATAAGGTGCATAAGGAAAACACCGTCACTGCGCAAATTAAGCTTCCTTTCTGGTTAGCTGACGGCAACTGCCTGTTATTGACAAGCAAGCGCCGTGATAGTCTCTATCCCGCTGTGCCCCCCACGGTGATGGCATCAATCCGTAGCGTCGGCTGCCCCACACCCACCGGCACGCTCTGACCATCCTTGCCGCAGACGCCCACACCATCATCCAGTTTCAGGTCATTACCTATCATGGAAACGCGGGTGAGTACCTCAGGACCCGAGCCGATCAGGGTGGCCCCTTTTACCGGACTGGTGATCCGGCCATTTTCAATCAGGTAGGCTTCGCTGGCGGAAAAGGTAAACTGGCCATTGGTGATGTCAATCTGACCACCACCAAAGTTGGGCGCGTAAAGTCCTTTTTTTACCGAAGCGATGATTTCTTCTGGTCCATGGGCACCGGCAAGCATATAGGTGTTGGTCATGCGTGGTAGCGGTAACTGCGCGAAAGACTCGCGCCGCCCATTACCGGTGGGTGCCATACCCATCAACCTGGCGTTAAGTTTATCCTGCATATAGCCAACAAGAATGCCATCTTCAATCAAGGTAGTGCACTGAGTCGGTGTGCCTTCATCATCTACATTGAGTGACCCACGGCGCCCCTCAAGCGTGCCGTCATCAACCACCGTAATACCCGCCGCGGCGACGCGCTGTCCAATACAGTTAGCGAAGGCGGAGCTGCCCTTGCGGTTGAAGTCACCTTCCAGACCGTGACCAACCGCTTCGTGCAGCAGCACACCAGGCCAACCGGGGCCAAGCACCACTGGCATCTGACCGGCTGGAGCATCAATCGCGTCGAGATTCACCAGCGCCTGGCGCACGGCATCTTCGGCGAAAGTACGCGCACGGCCATCGTCGATCAACTCGCGATAACCATGGCGCCCGCCGCCACCGGCATAGCCCTGTTCACGGCGACCATGAGCCTCTGCGATAACTTGCACGGACAGGCGTACCAGTGGCCTCACATCAGCCACCAGCGTGCCGTCGGAGGCAGCTACCAGTACGGTATCGAGCGTGGCGGTCAAACTCACCATAACCTGACTTACTCGCGGATCACGCGAACGCGCCCAGGCATCGACCTCGCGTAGCAATGCAATCTTGTCAGCATTAGGCAAACTTTCTACCGGGTCAATGGCTGGATAGAGTCTATGGGAGCCATGCGATACCAACGCACGGGCATGACCATGACCGGTCTGCGCAATAGCGCGGGCAGCCCTCGAAGCATCAAGCAATCTTGGTAAAACGATCTCGTCGGAGTAGGCAAAACCCGTTTTCTCACCGCTGATGACACGCACGCCAACACCCTGCTCGATGGTGTGACGCCCCGCTTTAACCAGACCCTCTTCCAGTATCCATGACTCACTGCGCGCATGCTGAAAATAAAGATCAGCAGCGTCGATCGACGGCCCCATCAACTGAACAAGTACCCGATCAAGATCTCGGGTACCAAGGCCGCCGGGAGCAAGGAGGCGATTTTCAGCCTGACTAATGAGAGGGTCCATAACGCTTTTTACCAGTCCAAAGAAAGAGAAAAGCGGGAAACCCTCCCGCGAACATCCAAGACCAACATACGTGTGGGCGAAAAGCCAGTCTTAAAGACTGGCTTTTCGCCCCTGGGTATTTAAAAAACCATTTTGCAGGTATATATCTTCCCCCCTGCCCATGGGTTTCATCAAGCGCGCTGCGCGATAGCACCAAAATCGATAGCCTGAATCATCGCCTGATTCGGGTTTGTCGGGGGATAGGCCAGTACTCCCCCGACAAAAGCGCCGGCCAACGCTTACCAGGCGTAGCGGAAGGCAATAAAACGGCGGGC
>JAAXIA010000164.1 GCA_012270595.1 Rhodanobacteraceae bacterium
GGTAGTGGAAGCAACAACAAAGCGAAAAGAATAAATCTGCGCATAAGCGTACAAAAAAATGGTAAATGCGGCTGATGGTATCATCATGTTATATCTCCGACGACCTTTTTGCATGTCTGCTGCCCGGTTCCCTTGAATTGTGCGCTTGAGATACCTAATTTCTTTGTATCGGGTGGCACTGGTGCTGCCGTTTACGCAAATTGAAGGAGTGATAACATGGCAACGACTCGACACATGGCTTGGACTGTACCTCGTGACATGCAGGCATTTCGCCAGGCATTTGAGCATTTTATTGGTCAGGGCGAGGGCGATCAGTCCAACGTCGTCACCAGTCAATGGGCACCGCAAGTGGATATCAAGGAAGAAGAAAAACGCTTCGTTATTTTTGCCGATATTCCCGGCGTGGATCCCTCTTCCATTGAGGTGAGCATGGAAAAGGGTATGCTTACCATCAAAGGGGAACGTGTGGTGGAAACCTGTGAGGAAAAGGATCATTTTACTCGCCAGGAACGTTTGCACGGAACGTTTTATCGTCGCTTTAGCCTGCCTGACAGTGCCGATGCTGAAGGTATTACAGCCAGCGGCAAGCATGGGGTTTTGGAGATTTCCATCCCGAAGAAGGCTGAGACCACACCACGGCGCATTAACATAGCGACCTGAGAAGTGCGCTTGCTTATCTTAAGGTCTGCATTTTCAGGTAGGGCCATGTTGTCCGCGGCGGATCTGCATGCACTGTTTCGTCGCGGACTGCGTTGTACGATCCGGTTTCTTTAAAGGAGTGGTGGTGGAATTTAAAGACTATTATGCCATTTTGGGTGTGAAGCCCGACGCCAGCGAAACCGACATCAAGACGGCTTATCGTAAACTGGCGCGTAAATACCACCCAGATAAAAATAAGGAAGCTGATGCCGAGGAGAAATTCAAGGAGGTCAATGAGGCCCAGGAAGTTCTGCTCAATACTGAAAAACGGCGTGACTATGACCAGATGCGTGTTGGTGGTCACTACAACGGCCAACACTTTCAGCCACCTCCTGGCTGGAACAAACAAGGCGCACACTTTGAGTTTCACCAGGGGGAAGGTGATGTCCCCGATTTCTTCGAAACCCTGTTTCGTCATGGGGCCTCTGGTGATAGAAGGCAGACTCAGGCACGACGTGGGCGTGATATGCAGGCGCGGGTACAGATTGATCTGCGTACGGCATTCACAGGTGGGCGTACACGTCTTTCTCTGTACGATGACGGCAGCGAGCGCGTATTGGAAGTAAGAATTCCGGCAGGTATCAGTTCCGGGCAGGTTATTCGTCTGGCTAAACAAGGTCAGCCAAGTCTGGGGGGTGGGCCGCCCGGTGACTTGTTACTGGAGGTAACCATCGAGGACGATCCAAACTTTAAACTGGATGGGCGCAATGTGTTATCCGTACTACCGATCACCCCCTGGGAAGCAGCGTTGGGTGCTATCGTTTCCGTACCTACCCTGGGGGGAAGGGTGGACCTTCGCATTCCAGCCGGCTCGCAATCGGGTCGCAAGATGCGCTTAAAAGGGCGCGGAATGCCCGGAAGCAAGCCCGGTGATCAGCTTGTTGAACTCTCCATTCGTGTGCCGAAGGCCGATTCCATGGAGCATCGGGAAGCTTATGAAACCCTGCGTAACCAGTTTGCCAACTACAATCCACGACAGTGAACAGGTCCTTTGCTTGTCTGGTTAAGGACAAACCAGGCTTTTTATGGCCTTCGCTGCGGCGATGGCGGGGTAACTTCGTATTCTACTCAATCCAACGCATCGAGAGAAGAGTTGATAGTTCAAACCGGAAGGCAGGCTTCCAGCGTGCTGATGAGTTCGTTTTCTACTACTGGTTTGGTCACATAAGCCTTGGCACCCTGACGTATGCCCCAGACTTTGTCCGGCTCCTGGTCTTTGGTAGTGACCAAAATCACCGGAATATGCGCTATGGTCGGGTCTCTTCTGATGGTTCGGGTCGCCTGGAAACCGTTTAAGTTTGGCATTAAAACATCCATCAAGATGAGATCGGGCTGCTCGTTCCGGGCTATTTCGACACCGGCGGCACCATCTTCCGATAGCAGAGCCTCATGGCCGATTTTTTCAACAATCCGTTTTAAACCGAGTCGCTGCGATGGAGAATCATCGACAATCAGAATGCGTGCCATAAGCTGTTCCTTCATGTTGTTATGTTAATACCATACTTCCAGTGTAGAGCTTAGATCTATTAGAATTCCAGATGATTTCAGGCGCTTTCGAGATGGACGAGGGTACGACCAAAGGATTGGCCGGCGAGCATACGATTGAACTTGTTGGGTAAATCCTTGACTGTGATTTCCTCGCTAAGGATGCGCTCCAGATGGCGCGGTTTCCAGGGACCGGCAAGATACTGCCATACCGCTTCACGCAGCTCATGCGTGGCATGCGCCGAAGCAATGCCAAGCAGGTTTACACCACGAATGATGAAGGGCATCACCGTGGTTTTGAAGTGCATGCCGGCGGTATTGCCACACAGGGCCACGTTGCCGCCGGCAGTTACCTGTGGCAGTAGGCCCGCCAGCATAGCGCCACCCAGGTTATCCAGCACAGCGCCGAAGCGGACAGTATCCAAGGGCTTATCACGAAAGGCAAGGGCGTGTCGGTCGATGCACTGTGTCGCACCCAGTGACCTTAAGCGCTCAAAATGTTCGGTTTTGGCACTGATGGCATGGACTTCGTAACCAGCGCGACTGTAGATGTCAATAGCCAGTTGTCCCACGCCGCCGCTGGCTCCGGTAATCGCGATCGGGCCTGACGTGGGCGTCTGCCGGTTATTTTGCATGTGCAAAAGACTCAGCGCAGCGGTAAAACCGGCCGTGCCCAGAATCATGCTTTCACGCAGGGATAAACCTGTAGGCAACGGTATCGTCGAATGTGGGTCAGGCCGGGCATAGCAGGCATAGCCACCGTCGCGGGTCTCAGACAGTCCGCTGCCGGTACATAGCACCGCATCGCCTTCCTTGAAAGTGGCCTCGCGGGAAGCTACAACGTGACCAGCTAGGTCGATACCGCCGTTGAGCGGGTAATGCCGCAAAATACGAGCTTTCCCCGTGCCTGCCAGGGCGTCTTTGTAGTTGACCGAGGAGTAGGCGACCTTTACCAGTAGATTACCTGGCGTTAGGGTATCAACATCGATAGATTCCATGCCAGCGTGATGGCCACTTACAGTATTATGATGAATACGAAAGGCGTTGAAACGCTCCATGAGCATGTTCCCTTAACTTGGCAAGTTGTCGATCCGATGGTGGGCTTTTATCTGGCTTCAAGCCCGCTTTGGTAGGTATCCATCCAGTGAAAAAGAGTGCTTATCTCTTCGCCAAACCAGATGTTTTTATGTAGATTCCCATCCGGCACGAAGCCTTCACTGCACATGTGTTCCATCAGGTGACGTAAGGGTTGGTAATAATCATGCTGATCAAGGAAAGCACATGGATAATGGTGCAGACCCAGGCGAGACCAGGTC
>JAAXIA010000064.1 GCA_012270595.1 Rhodanobacteraceae bacterium
GGAATTCATCGCGCGTTTGCCACAGGGGTTGCATAGCCCGATTGGTGAAAGTGGTAGCAGGTTATCCGGTGGCCAGCGTCAACGTATCGCCATTGCGCGTGCCATGTTGAAAAATGCGCCCATTCTGGTGCTAGATGAAGCCACCAGCGCCCTGGATACCGAATCGGAACAATTAATTCAACAGGCATTAAACAAGCTGATGAAAAATCGTACCACTTTGGTGATAGCACATCGTTTATCCACCATCGAACATGCCGACCAGATTGTGGTGATGGATCAGGGAGTTATCGTGGAACAGGGGTCGCATGCCCGGCTCATGGCCATGAACGGGTATTACGCCATGCTTTACCGTATGCAGTTCAACGAGCCGCGGCAACGTGTGGCGGCTGATTTGAGCAGGCGTTGATGAAATTGAGTGACAGACTCATCTCAAGCTGGTACGAACAGGCACCGGTGCCTTGGTGGTGTGTTCCTCTGGAGAAGCTCTACGGATGGCTCGGTAACTTGCATCGTTCGGCGTATCGACGCGGCTGGTTGCGTCCCCGGATGCTGTCGTTGCCGGTCATGGTGGTTGGCAATCTTACTGTTGGTGGTACGGGTAAGACGCCGCTGACTCTGGCTCTTGTCGAAGCTATGCGTGCGCGCGGTTATCATCCCGGGGTGGTTAGTCGTGGCTATGGCGGCACGCAGCGTGAGCCGTGCCTGCTTACTGAGATGCCGGATCCGGCGCAGGTAGGCGATGAGCCGTGCCTGCTTAAGGCTAGCGCCGTGCCAGTAGCTGTGGGACGGGATCGCGCGGCGGCGGCTCGCTTGCTGCAAAACGCTGGCTGTGACCTCATTGTGTCTGATGATGGTTTGCAACACTACCGACTTGGGCGACATGTGGAAATTGCCGTGGTCGATGGCATCCGCCGCTTCGGCAACGGACGGCTGTTGCCAGCAGGGCCTCTGCGCGAACCTTGTCTGCGCTGGCATCGGATGGAATTTCGCGTCTGCAATGGCGGTCGCGCACTGTCTACCGAGATACCTATGCAACTCGAAAGTTCGACGGCGTGCTGTCTGCTGGATGGGCGTGAGCAACCGCTGGAAGCTTTTCGTGGTCAGCGTGTACACGCCGTGGCAGGTATTGGTCATCCGGAACGGTTTTTTGATAGTTTGAGAGCATATGGGCTGGATGTTATGGTGCATCCGTTTGCCGATCACCATGCCTTTGTGCCGGCAGACCTTGCGTTTGCCGAGGGTTGGCCACTGCTGATGACTGTCAAGGATGCGGTGAAATGCCGTTCATTTGCGCAAGCGCACTGGTGGAGCGTGCCGGTGCGTGCCTGTCTTCCGGAAAGTTTTTTCGACGCGGTGGCTTCGCAAATTGTGCGTGCCCAAATGAGTTTGACCTGATTGATGATGGGCTACGGCGCGAAGCGCAGGCGCAGGTCTGTTCTGACACTGGAGTTTTCATGAGTTTGATCCAGATACCGGTTTCTCATGGCGAACTGATCGACAAGATCACTATTTTGACGATTAAGTCAGAGCGTATCCGTGATGGGAACAAAGCGAGCAATGTGCGTAGTGAGTTGGCTTTGCTTGAAGCGGTGTGGGTCGATGCCGCAGTTGCCCAGACTGATATTTCTGTTGAGCGTGCACATTTGCAGGCGGTGAACGAGAGCCTGTGGGATATTGAGGATCGCTTGCGTTTGAAGGAGAAAGTTCAGGCTTTCGATGCCGAGTTCATCGCATTGGCGCGTTCGGTGTATCGGCGCAATGATGAACGCGCGTCCATCAAGCGTGAGATTAATCGCAAACTCGGATCTGATTTGATTGAAGAAAAGTCTTACCAGGACTATCGCACCGAAAACTGAATAAGCTTCAGTGTGTTTTCTCAAATGGAGATCTGGAAAATGAAGAAATCAGCATCTTTATTCCCGTTTTTATCTTCCATGTTGCTTACCTGCATTGTGCAGACAGGCATAGTACGCGATGCTTGCTGCGAAAATACGATGCGTTTTGTCTCTACCCCTTTTGGTCGGGTCAAAAAATCTGATGTGATATACTTGAAACACAATGAAGAACTTGTTTTTTCTACCGGTCATAAAGTGCAGGTTATCGATAAAAAATCAGGAAAAACAATAAGGTGCTATCATCATGGGCAGGTCTTTTCTCCGGCACGACCTTTGTCATATAACGGCAGGAGTGTTCCGTTTGGTGATTTTTCTCCCCTTAATAGTTACATGGCCTTGGCAAAACTAAAAAATGATTATCTTGTTCAGAGTTTCTCTACTGACTGGAATGTTCCACTTCCACCGATGTATCGAAAATCGGCTAATCCGGATTTTTTATGGAGTGGGATCCAGGGTGGAACTGATCCAGACAGAATAACCTTTGCCCAGTCGGTGATGTCCTGGGACGAAAGCAGAAACAGCTATTGTATTCAGAATTGGGGTTACGTTAATGGAGTACTTGTTGGCGGTGAACGGGCATTGGTAGCGCCAGGGACCAGACTCACCGGAGTGGCGGAATTTATAAAAATCGATAAGGATACCGGGAAATATGAATATATTAGCAGATTTAAAGGTTATCCCGCGCTGGATCTGGATGTGGATGGTTATCCCCGTCCCAATATGGTTATTGAGCAGTTTGAACCTTTTCCGCCCAAGGTACCCGAAACCTTTCCTTCTTCAGGATCAGGGCTTATGTATCACATTAAACTTGTTACTCGCCCGGCTTTTCGTTCGTCACGACTTGCCTGGACGGTTAGTCCCGCGGATAGAATTCCATTGCCATCGGGCAAACCCAATACCGAAATTGTTTCCGATAGTGCGACGGATGGAAAGGTGCGATTTAACTGGCATTGATTTTGCAAGATAAAGTAACTTTTCTAAATCTGCGCATCCTTCGGTAAACTGAGGGTGCGCGGTTTTTTTGGGGGCGTTGGCTGGCTTATGCCAGGTGGACGTGATCGGCAAAGGCATCAAAGCGTTCAATCACATGATCTACGCTAATGAGGTCCATTACGCCAGGAAACTCAATTTTGCGCCCCCAGGGGATGCTTTGGGAAGACCTGCCAAGGTAGGTGCGTGCAGCCTGGTCGTACTTGTTTACGCACCATCGCAGGTCGCAATAGGGCCCTGAGCGTTTCGGATTTGTTGCCGCGTGTAATCCAAGCACTTTTGTGCCCACGGTGTTGGCTATATGCATGGGACCGGAATCGGGGGTGAGCAGCAATGTTGCACGCGCGAGCAGAGCCAGTAGTTTTTTAAGCGTGTCTTTGCCAGTGAGGTTGAGCGGAGTGTTACGGCACTGAGCGGCTATAGCGCCGGCCGTCGCGTGATCATTGGGCGACGGGCCGCCAATCAGTACTGTGAGCCAGCCACGCTTGGTAGCGTGGTCCATGACTGCGGCATAGCGCTCCGCGCGCCAGTTGCGTAGCGAGTGTCTGGAACAGGGACTGACCAGCAGTGTGGGTGTGCGTTCCGGCCATTGCGCTGCGGCCCAGTCCTGTGCTTCATCGGGAAGTGGAATATCCCAGTGCACCTGCGTTTGTTTTAATCCCAGTGGTTCGACGAAGCTACCTATGGCATCCAGTACGTGTTCACCAGAGCGTGCCTCAATACGCTCGTTGATGAAGTATCCGTGCAGGTCTCGGGATCGCGCGCGGTCGTAACCGATGCGGCGATTGGCTTTGATGCCCAGGCTGAGCAGGTTTGAGCGCATCGCTACCTGCATCTGTAAAAGTGCATCAAAGCGCTGGTTATGCAAGTTTTGCCATACTGCGTGCGTACTATGACAGGTGGCACGCTTGTCGAAGCAGATAAAGTTTACATCAGGCAGGTCGCCCACCAGGGTGTGCTCTAACTTGCCGACTATCCAGGTTAGGCGGGTTTGTGGCCATGCCTTTTGCAAAGTACGCACCAGCGGCACCACATGGGTGACATCACCGATGGCAGAGGTACGAAGCAGACAGATTGAAGTAGGCGTATGCATGTAGAATGTCCAGGTACAAAAAGAAATGCTTCTACATGATCGGATGTGATGTTCTTTATCTCAAATCTCCTTGTGCCAATGGCTTGTGGATTTTCCGCAAGCACCGGTGTGCGGAGTGTATGCATTATTTAGAATTTATCGCAGCCGTGCGTTAAGGACAATGGAGCGATCTGATGCAATGATACAAGAGCAGTTGCGTGAGGATTCTGATGGTGTGATAGTGTTCGATGCGGCGCGCACGCCACATATTGATAACCATTGGTTTGTCCCTGATTTTTGGCATCATCAGGGTGCCTTGCGTGCGCAAACGGGCGGTCGGGGCGGCATTTTTATTATCAAGACACCTACCGGTGAGTGCGTGCTGCGCCATTATCGCCGTGGTGGCTGGGCAAATCGTTTGCTGGGTGATCGCTATTTCTGGTACGGTGCCCGGCACACACGACCATTTGCTGAGTTTCGCTTGTTGGTCGAGCTTGCGCGGCGCGATCTGCCCGCTCCGATAGTGGTGGCGGCGCGTTATGTGCGCCGTGGCTTGTTCTACCGCGCGGATTTGATCACGGCGTATGTGCCCGGGGCCGTGACACTGGCCCAGCGTCTGGCTATGGGGCGGCTTGATGTGAACCTGGCTGAGGCAGTGGGTGTATTGCTTGCGCGCTTTCACCGGTCTGGTGTTTGCCATGCGGATCTTAATGCACATAACATACTGGTCAGCGCACAGGGCCTGTACCTGATTGATTTTGATCGTGCAACTATCCGCATTCCCCAGGCTTCATGGCGCCTTGCCAACCTGCAACGTTTGCGGCGCTCTTTGGTGAAACTTGGTGCGGCGAAGCGAAGTGAACCTGTATTTACCGAGGGATTGTGGGCCCACTTGCGGCGTAGCTACGAACGAACGATAGGGATATGAACTGGCATCTTCACTTTCTTGGTGTTGGCGGTGGTCACACTGTGAAATCAGGTTCTCCAGCTGCGGTGCTCGAATGTGACGGCCAGCCGTTCCTGCTTATCGATTGCGGCCCGGATATACTTGATCGCTATCAGTCTGCCTACCACAGTCTGCCGCGCGCGCTTTATATCACTCATACGCACATGGATCACGTAGGGGCGATGGAAGCCCTGTTCAGTCGGCTCTGGTTTGATGAAGCTCGGCACTGTACTACGCGGCTATTTTGTCATGCGGCGCTGGTTCCATGGTTACAGACGCGTTTGGCGGATTATCCCGGGGTGGTGGCCGAAGGGGGAGTCAATTACTGGGATGCCTTTCAGTTGGTTCCATGCTCGCGTGGTTTTTGGCTGGATCGTTGGTGGTTTGACGTGTTTGCTTCGCGGCACCATCGTCCCCAGACGTCTTTTGGTCTTGCCCTGGCTGGAAGTTTCGCTTTTACTGGTGACACGCGGCCGATCCCTGAAGTGCTGCGGCATGTCGCTGGTAATGGCGAGTTGATCGCTCACGATTGCAGTCTTCACGGTAATCCCTCACATAGCGGTATCGACGATATTGAACGGGAATACGATGTCAGCATACGCAAGCGTTTGCTGCTTTATCATTACTGCCACGGTGAAGACGACGGTACAAGACTGACTGCACGTGGCTATCGGGTTGCGAAGGCAGGGCTGCGTATTACTTTGCCGCCGCCCCTGTCTGTGCGCATGGATGCAGGTTGAAACCCTGTGATTGAAATTGCTTGCCGTGACATCAGGTTTTCGGGTCTGGTCTTTGTTCTGTTCCACGCAAGGGCGTGCATTCTCCTGGGCTGGTATAGTCCAGCCCTGTTTGGAGTAGACAGCTTGCCGGTTCCGGAGATTTGGTGAAGCCTGCTATGTGCACTGACTTGCACTACCAACGAGGAACAAAGGACAGGTTCGTAGCATGTCGCTGGTGGTTGCTAGCCGCCGCCCTGGCGGCGTTGTGCATATGTGCCATCTGGGTGTGCACGCACTCTCAGGCTGCAACGCTCAAACGCGCGCGCGTGTGGACGGACGCGGACCATACCCGCATGGTGTTTGATCTATCTGCAGTACCACGCTACGCACTTGAAAAACACAAGGGTAGGGTGAGCATCACTCTGTTTTCCAGTCGGCTTGCTCGTCATTTTCAGATGCCGTCGGCGCAAGGGCGTTTCAGGCGGCTCACGCGTGTGCGTCACTCTGGTAACGTGCAACTGACTGTGCACATGAAGCCGGAGACCAGGCTCCGACATTTTGTGCTTCGCCCTTCCGTGCACAAGGGTTATCGGTTGGTGCTCGATTTGTATCCTGGGAAAATTCGCACGTGCAGGGCCAAAAGCGGAGGACATCACGATCACCATACCAGTAAAGCCGGTAAAGCGGCTGCAAAGAAGCTTGATGCGCGCCAGCTGGCGGCGCTTCTTGGCGGTGAGCGCAAGGTGATTGTGGCGGTCGATCCCGGTCACGGCGGCAAGGATCCTGGTTCGCACGGCCATCTTGGCACACTGGAAAAGAATGTGACCCTGGCAGTGGGGCGTTATCTGGCAGCACTGATTAATCATCAGAAGGGGATGAAGGCCATTTTGACCCGCAATGGCGATTACTTCATTCCCTTGCGTGAGCGCTATGCTATTGCCCGTAAGCACAAGGCCGATTTGTTTGTGTCCATACACGCCGATTCGTATCCGGGTAGCGATGCGCGTGGGGCTTCGGTTTGGGTGCTGTCTGCGCACGGCAAAACTTCGATGGCCGCGCGCTTGCTGGCCGACCGGGAAAACAGCGTTGATTTGATTGGTGGAGTTTCGCTAGCTTCCGAGAACGACCACCTGGCGTCCGTGCTGCTGGATATGCAGCAGCGCTGGGCGGTGCGCTCGAGTACTGTGGTTGGCACGGACGTGCTTAAGGCGTTGGCCAGGCTGGGTCCAACCCATCGTCCTCAAGTCGAGCATGCCAATTTCGTGGTGCTGCATTCCCCCGATGTGCCTTCGATTCTGGTTGAAACCGCCTTTATCAGCAATCGTATGGAGGAGCGCAAGCTGCGCAAGAATTCTTACCGCGAGGCGCTGGCTAAGGCTGTGATGAGTGGCATACGACACTACTTTGCAACTTCACCACCACCGGGTACCTGGTTTGCAGCACAGTTGGCCAAACATCGACGGAAGGCGGCATCGAAGGCTCTTTTAAGGCATCGGGTCATGTATGGCGAGAGCCTGAGTAGCATCGCCCATCGCTTTGGCGTGCGCATCCACGCGTTAAAAAAAATCAACGGTATGATGAGTGACAAGCTGCGTGCAGGTGTCGTACTCATGATCCCGGTCCATTGAGAAATGGCGACGGATTTGTCAGGCGATCTATCACGGGTGCTCTTTTGTTTTCACGAACTGCTGATCTAGGCTCACGTCATGCCTTCGATTCGTGCACTGCCTCCTACACTGGTTAATCAGATTGCCGCTGGCGAAGTGATTGAACGGCCCTCTTCGGTGGTTAAAGAACTGGTCGAGAACAGTCTTGATGCCGGTGCAAGGCGCGTTGATATCGATATTGAGGCCGGAGGTACCCGATTGATACGGGTGCGCGACAATGGCTGTGGCATGAATCCAGACGATCTTCCGCTGGCGGTAGCCTCCCATGCCACCAGCAAGATCAGCAGTTTCGATGACCTCGAGCACGTGCCCAGCATGGGTTTTCGAGGCGAGGCACTGGCTTCGATATCCGCCATCGCGCGTTTTTCACTCATTTCACGCCAGGCTGAAACGGAGCAGGCGTTTCGTATTGAGCTCAGTGGTGGACAACTGCAGGCCTCACGCCCGGAACAGCACCCGCCAGGCACGACTGTGGAAGTGCGTGATTTGTTCTACAACGTGCCTGCGCGCAGGAAGTTTCTGCGTGCTGAGCGAACGGAGTTTGCGCACATTCATGATTTGCTAAAGTCGCTGGCATTGGTACACAGTGGGGTGGAGTTTCGTCTTACGCACCAAGGCAGGGTGGTGCACATATGGAAAATTGCCCACGACGAGAAAGCCTGGCTACAGCGGGTGGCTGATATTCTCGGCACGGATTTTCCGCAGCAAAGCCTGCGCATCGACCGTGCGGCGGCAGGCATGCATCTTTCCGGCTGGGTCGGCTTGCCTACGATTTCACGTGCACAGGCTGATGCGCAATACTTTTACGTCAACACGCGGCTGGTGCGCAATCGGGTGGTCGCGCACGCGGTGCGTCAAGCTTACACCGATGTGCTATTTCATGGCCGCCATCCTCGTTTTGTGTTGCATTTGGAGCTTGATCCGGCTGGTGTTGATGTGAATGTGCATCCAGCCAAACATGAAGTGCGTTTTCGGCAGCAGCGTCTGGTTCATGATTTCCTGTTTCATACGCTAAACGAGGTGTTGGCACAAACGAGTCCGGGACAGGTGGTTTCGCAGCTACAGGTGAGCGAAGGTGGTTTGCATGGCAGCAGTTCTGGCAGTTCAGCGCTTCCCCCCGGCTTGCCGACTTTGATGCAGTCATGGCCAGCGCGTACTTCCTCGCAAAGGCATCTTCCGCTTCATGTCCGTGAACAGCCCCTGGCAACTTATGCGGCTCTGGCGGGCGAAACGGTGATTGCAGAGCAGCAACCGCCAATCACCCCACTTGGTGATAGCGAAGAAAGCCAGGTGCCGCCACTGGGTTTTGCTATAGCCCAACTCAAAGGCATCTACATTCTTGCCGAGAATGCCGAGGGCTTGGTGCTGGTAGACATGCATGCTGCACACGAGCGCATCACCTACGAGAAACTGAAAGCCAGTCATGCCAAGAGTAGCCTACGCTCACAACGACTGTTGATGCCACTCAAGTTGACGGTGAGGGCAAAGGAAGCGGATGCCGCCGAGGAGTACGCCGAAGCGTTGAATCAATGGGGTCTGGAACTGTCGCGCATTGCTCCGCTGGGCGTTGTAGTGCGCAGTATCCCTGTCTTACTTGAGGGTGCCAACGTGCAAGATCTCACGAACGACGTACTGGGGGAACTGGCGCAGCATGGTCACTCGCGCCGACTGCAAGAGCTGGAGAATGCGCTGCTTTCAAGCATGGCTTGCCATGGCTCGGTGCGCGCCGGCCGTCGACTCAGCATCGCCGAAATGAACGCATTGCTACGTGATATGGAGGATACTGAACGTTCAGGCCAATGCAACCACGGGCGTCCCACCTGGTCACAGCTTAGCCTTCAGGAGCTTGATCGCCTGTTTATGCGCGGGCGATAACACAGGCGATAACGTGTTTCCCATGCCAATGCCAGCATTCACCGAGGGTTGATGGTAACCCGTACCCGTAAACGGTTTCCTGGATTATGGCCCAGCATCGTTCTGAATGTTCTACCCTGGTAACGGTAAGTTACGTCGTAACCATTCAGTTGGCGTTCTTCACGGTACCTGTTTACCGTGCGGCAGACACGCTCAGTGCGGCGAGAGCGGTCCGGTTTGGAGCGACTGGCATGATTGCCGATCACACCACCGGCCACGGCCCCGGCGATGGTGGCGACTGTGCGTCCGCGTCCCTTGCCGATCTGATGGCCTAGTACGCCGCCGATGATGCCACCCAGCACGGTGCCGGCGGTACCATCATTCCGTTTCGATTTTTCGTACACCACGGTTTCGTCGTGGCACTTCTGTTGTGGTTCATTGATCTCTATGGTCTGGTAAACCGGCGTGGCGCGTACTACCCGCGCGGTAGTTGAAAAACTTGCCGCGCTAGCCATGCCTGCCCAGGTGCAAAGCACTCCGGTAAGCCAGCCTGTCGCTATGGTTTTGTTCATGGGTTATCTCCGTATGTGTAGACTAGTCATGGTATGTGTTCTTCTGCTGCGAATGCAGCCATGCCTGTACATAGGACTTGGGAGGGTCATAGTAGTACATCAGGACCAGACTGAATATGCGCATTAAAACCAGATGATTGTATCTGCGCCGGGTGGATGCGTTACACTTAATTCTTCTTGACTAGCACCAGCCCAACTATTAACTAACGGGGAGGAGCAAGATTTATGTCTTCCATATCGCGTGTTGTCTGTCGTGGGTTGTTGGTTTCCTTGTTTGCCGTGCTACCGTGGGCGCATGCGTCCTACGTGCATCGGATCAATCAGTGGCGTGCCGCGCGCGTGGCGAAGCTTACCGCGCCCAATGGTTGGCTTAGCCTGGTGGCGCTGGATTGGCTACATAAGGGCATCAATCGCATAGGCAGTGCTGGTAATAACGACATTGTGTTTAAGCGGGTACCCGCTCATTTGGGGAGTGTCACGTGGGCACCAGACGGTACGCTGCATCTCAAGCTTGCGCCACATCGCCATGTTAGCGTGGATGGCAAGAAAGTGACTTCGGCCATGCTCGTTGATGATACGCAGGTAAAAAAGGGCATCATGCCCACCAAAGTAAGCTTCGGCAACATCTCTTTTTATGTGATTGATCGCGATGGTCGCAAGGCGTTGCGGGTGAAAGACACGCAGGCACCAGCACGCAAACACTTCGCGGGTCTTGATTATTTTCCGGTTCGCGCATCCTGGCGAATCAAGGCACAGTGGATACCTTTTAATCCGCCGCACCAAGTCAAGATGACTAATGTGATTGGTAACGTTAACACGGTGAAAATACCAGGCAAAGCGGTATTTCGTCGTAATGGGCGGCGTTTTACTTTGTTGCCGATTCAGGAGGAGAAGGGTGGCGATTTGTTCTTTGTGTTAGCTGATCGCACCTCGGGCAAGGAAACCTACGGTGCCTCACGTTTTCTTGACGTGGAACTGCCTGCAGGTGGTATCCATAAAAAGGGTGAGGTAGTGCTCGATTTCAACAAGGCCTACAATCCCCCGTGTGCATTTACGCATTTTGCGACCTGCCCACTTCCGCTCGTGCAGAATCGTCTGGATCTGGCGATCACAGCGGGGGAGAAGAAGTATCACAGTGAACATTGAGTTGTATGCTGACGCGGCGTGTGGGTAGCACGCTGTGGATGCTGTCATACTGCGGGAATTGTCGTCGGCACTTATCGCGGTTTCCTCACCGCCGACGGCACCGGGCTGGAATCATACCTTGATTGCCCGACTGTCAGGCGATAGGCCGCAGCGACCGGCGGCAGTATTGGTGGGCTTGCGCCAGGGCAGGCAGCCTAAGCTTATTTTTACGGTGCGCACCGGTGATGTGGCAACGCATGTCGGAGAGGTGGCCTTTCCCGGCGGCGCTTGTGATGCAAGCGATACCGATGCGCTTGCCACCGCCTTACGTGAAAGCGGGGAGGAAATTGGCCTGGACCGCCGCCTTGTTTCACCCTGCGGTTACCTGGAGTGCTTTGAGACGCTCAGCGGATTTTGCATTACACCGGTGGTGGCGTGGGTCAACGCACAGGCACGGCTACAGCCTTCACCGCGGCGAGGTAGCAGAAATCTTCGAGGTGCCTCTAGCGTTTTTTCTGGAGCCAGAAAATATGAGGCATTATCGTGCGAGTTATCACGGCGTGCACTATGAGATGGTGGAGTTTTACTATGGTGGTCACCGCATTTGGGGGGCTACGGCGGCGATGGTATGCAACTTGCTTGCCAGGCTAGGCAGGTTGTCTTGCCGGGTGCTGAGCTGCTGATGATTGTCATGGACACATCGTGACAAATCACCTTTGGTGACCATCTAAATACATGCGCATGTGCCATGCCCAGAAGACTCAGGGTTTGCATGATGGTGGTTATCGGTCTGCGTGCGGGAGCATTGTTATCCCAAGCAAACATAGTATGGCAAATATCAGGACAACGGCAATAAAGTTCCATAAGATCATGAAGTGCAAATAACCCATGACAGATACCAGGAGTACGGCGGAACCCATATTGATAAAATTCATTGCTCCAGAAGCATTGGCCTTGCATTCGACAGCATTCGAGGCAATATGGCCAGCAGTTGGAAAGATCCAGCTTGAAACAAAATATGCCATTGCGGTAATGGTAAAGAAGGTCAGTGGCTTCAGGTTTCCATAAAGGCCTAAAAACAGCATCACAATAAAACCGGCAATGATAAGGATCATGGCCGTTTTGATAATGGCTACACTGTTATATTTTTTGACAAGTCTTGCCGCCAGGAAAGCACCTGAAAACATGGCAAGCATATTAAGGATATTCCAGTAGCTGTATTGTTCTGCGTTTAAACCAAACAGACGTCTTGAAATAAAAGGCGCTGCAGCTGCAAAGCAATAAGACAATACAGAAACCATGCCAACACACGCTGAAAATACAAATAGTTTGCGATGTGTCAAGGCTTCACTATAGGCTTTTAACATATGCCACGGATGCGCTTTTTTTGCCTCTTTCAGGGTTTCATCAAACAGCGTTGTCAACAGCAACATTAAGATACCGTGTCCCAGAAGAATCCAAAAGCAGTCGTGCCAGTGGAGGTTATGGCTTAAAAAGCCACCAGTCACAACCGCCATTCCAATGCTTACGGTAAAAGAAACAGTCGCAAATGATAAAATGTGCTTTGCCCTGCCATGACTTAAGGATTCGTTTATAAGCATGAATGTGCAGCTTAATCCTGCCGAGGCACCAAGGGATGTTATCAGTCGTCCAATTAACAATCCCTTGTAATTATCGGCATAGGCGGCAGCCAGGCATATCATGGTGCCGATGATATTTAATGATAAACCAAAGCGAAGTGCACTTAAGCGTCCAAAACGGTTTGCCATTGGGCTGTAAAAGAACTGCCCCAGCATATAACCAGTCAAGAAAATACTTACCATCCACCCGATGGCTCCGTTATCAACGTGCAGATTTTTTTGCATCATGGGCAAGGCTGGCGTAATGATGGCTGCTGAAAATGATGCGACGCCTATGTAGCTTAGTAGTATTCCCGCCTTGAAAGAGTTCATTTATCCGCTCCAGCTAGTTAACCAGGTTTTTTAAAAAATCAACGAGTCTGCTGTTCTGCAATGAAATTTTAGGTGAGAGCAACGCGCGCCGCCTGTGGCAGGTAGTGGGTTGATATGTCTGGTCCTGAAGCCAGCTGTTAAGGTTTGAGTCGCGCTACCATGGCCTGTAGTGCTGTCTGTGTTGACGCTTGCTGGAACTCGGCAAAGAAGTCGTCGATTGGCAATGTGTCTACACGCGACCAGACCTGGTGCAGATCAGCACGGGCAATGTGACGGGTAGCAAGCATCGCGTGGGTTGGATGACTCAGCACATTGTCCAGCCAGGCCTTGGCGTGGGCGACCACCTGGTCGACAGTGGTATGTGCATCGATCAGTCCACAAGCCAGCGCGGCGTCCGGATCGAGCAGCGCACCGGACATCAGCATGCGTTCGGCGCGATGGGTGCCGACCACGCGGCGCAGGATGAGCTGAATACAATCGGGAACCACGAGGCCCACCCGCACCTCGTTCAGACCCATTTTATATGGACCTTCGGCCATGACGCGGTAATCGCACAGCAGGCTCAGCACTGCACCACCGGCAGGATTGTGCCCGGTAATGGCCGCCGCCAATGGCACCGGTGCGCAGGCCAGCATGCCGCCCACACGGAAGAATTCGTGCCAGAATGCGCGCCTTTGCGTCATGTCAGCCTGTAATAGTGCCGGTACATCAACGCCAGCGCTGAACATGCCCGGGGTTCCTGAAAGGATGATGCCACGTGTGCCCTTTGCGATGGCCGTATCGAACTGATCGGCGAAGTTCTTCAATAGTTCCAGGCTGAGTGCATTGACCGGTGGACGGTCAAGGTGGATTTCGGTGACGGCATCGTGGTGGATGATCTCAATCATGATCTCTTTTGTGGTCACGGGTGGGCATTGTTAGATGCCGAAGACGTTGATGACGGACTTCAGGATGGGCGCGCCAAGGTGTTCGAGCAATAAGACTGACGCGCCAGGGGAGTCTGGTACAGCGGTGGCAACCATAGATGAGAGATGCAGCTTAGCGG
>JAAXIA010000108.1 GCA_012270595.1 Rhodanobacteraceae bacterium
ACGATCAGCCAGACGTCGTGTCGACCTCATCCAGCGCTTGCCATGACGTAGTGCGTAACGAATCGCCGAGAGGCTTGGGAACATTTCCAGCAAGGCTGTTTCCTCAACCGGGCGAACGTTGAAATCGCTTCCAATGGCTGCGGCAATGGCATTGTGGTTTTGGATAAGCAGCCGCTCTAAAGTACGTAAGCGCGTGGCCCGAGTGCGCCAATCCGGCATCGGGCACTGCTTGCAAGCACCGCGCAAATGCTGCACGGTGGCGTTAAGATCGGAGACAGATGCGTTCATAAGTGAAATAACCGGTATCATTCTAGACGACACTTTATGCGCCCTCGGTGCTGGAAGTATAGCCTTCGCAGACATTGAAACGTCAGCGAAAGCAATAAAATCTAAACCGTTGTGATCCGCGCAAGGTAATGTGCCGATGTCCTACCGCCCATCCCGAATCCTACGAAACCTTTCGTTGTTTGCTGCCTTGTTCGCCTTTGGGCTGGTAATGTTTGGTGCCTTTGTGCGCCTGTCCAATGCTGGTCTGTCTTGTCCGGACTGGCCGACCTGCTATGGCCAGGTGACCTGGCCCAAACTCACGCAGACGGTGGCCAAAGCCGATACGAGATTCCCCAATCGTCCCTACGAAGCACACAAGGCATGGCGCGAACAGCTTCATCGCCTGCTGGCTGGCACGCTTGGCGTGCTCGTACTGGCCATGGCACTACTGGCTGCCTGGAAGCAACGCTGGGCACGCCTGGCGGTGATCGGCTCGGCGCTACTTGCTGTGGTGGGCGTGTCCCTCTACATGCGTGGTGAACATATGTGGGCATCGATACTTGCGATACTTGCCATGGCACTACCCCTGTTCGCTGCCATGGGCCTTAAGCGGCCAGGAGCCTGGCGGATCAGTCTCGTCATACTAAGCCTCATCATTTTCCAGGCAATGCTCGGCATGTGGACCGTCACACTTCTGCTCAAACCCATCGTGGTGCTCGGTCACCTGCTCGGCGGCATGACCAGCTTCGCCCTGCTCAGCTGGGTAGGCTTGCGCTATGCCGGTGTCGGAGCACACAGCGTTCATTATGCCGGACTACGCAAGGCCGTGATGGCTGGCATCATCCTGTTGGCATGCCAGATTGCTTTGGGTGGCTGGACCTCGGCCAACTACGCATCCCTGGCCTGCGGCTACGGTCCGAGTGCTTTCCCGCAATGCCTGGGTCAGTGGTTACCTCCGACTGACTATCACCAGGGATTTATCTTATGGCGCAACCTGAAAGTGAGCTTCGAGGGTGGCATTCTGGATCAACCCGCACGCACGGCCATCCAGATGACACATCGCTTTGGCGCACTACTCCTATTTGCTTACCTGCTTGCACTGGCTTATGGACTGGTCAGGCGTGGGCTTCATCTGGAAGCTATCGCAATCACTCTAGTACGCTCGCACAAGTGTCGCTGCGTATCAGCAACGTGGTATTTGGTCTGCCATTAACCGTAGCAACCCTGCATAACGGTTGTGCCGCACTATTACTGTTTACCCTGGTGTGGAGCCTGGCACGTACCCAACCACATCACGCGAGACGAATGTTCGACCAACTGATACCCCACGCATGAGCCAGATGAGCGAATATTTCCAGCTCACCAAGCCCCGGGTCGTGATGCTGCTGGTGTTCTGCGCGGTGATCGGCATGTTCTTGGCCGTACCGGGCATACCTCCATGGCGCGCACTACTTTTCGGCACCTTGGGGATCTGGCTGGCCTCCGGCTCCGCCGCCGCGTTCAATCACCTGATCGACGAACGCATCGACAAACTCATGGCGCGTACCGCCCGCCGTCCACTGGCAACCGGACAACTAAAACCACACCAGGTACTGATTTTTGCAAGTTTTCTGGGTACCGCCTCCATGCTGGTGCTGGCTTTGCTGGTGAATGTGTTGACTGCTGTGCTCAGCTTCGCCGGCCTGATTGGTTACGCACTGGTCTATACCGCTTACCTTAAACATGCAACACCACAAAATATTGTGATCGGTGGCCTGGCTGGTGCCATACCGCCGCTACTGGGCTGGACCGCCGTCACCGGCGCCATGCATCCGTTTGCCTTGCAGCTGTGTCTGATTATCTTCGTGTGGACACCTCCTCATTTCTGGGCACTGGCCATTTTTCGTCGCGACGACTACGCGCGCGCTGGCGTACCCATGCTACCCGTCACACATGGCGTGCCCCACACGCGCAAACAGATACTGTTTTATACCCTGGCCCTGGTGATAACAAGCCTGCTGCCAGCCATCTACGGCTACAGCGGTCGGCTATATACGGTCGGCGCAAGCGTGCTCGGTGCTGGATTTATCTATTACGCGATTCGCCTTCTTAATCCGCCAGATGACTACTTCGCCATGCGCGTATTCAAGTACTCGGTGAAATATCTGACCATGCTGTTTGCCTTATTGCTTCTCGATCATTGGCTAAAATAAAAGCGTTCATACACTACGGCAATCGATCAAGCCTTGTGCCGGGCATTCAGATGAGATCTGGACACGTTTGGCACTTTTGTCATCCATGACCCGCATGAGTACCTAACCTCGTCACCCTGTCGATGGGTTTTTATGCGAAAACTTTAACAAAACTAATATAAGGATCGAACAGGCCTCAACAGCTCCGCAGGCACTTAAGGTTATTACTGGAGAAAACCTGGCACCCAGACTCATGGAAAACGGCAAACGCTTGCCCAACACCCACCCATAGCTCACCCATCTCACCTTACTGATCTTGCTTACCTCGGAAGATTTTGAACAGGTTCTAACGGCTCGGTATAAAATCAAGCGCCAACGAATTAATGCAATAACGCAAACCCGTCGGTGGCGGACCATCGTTAAACAAGTGACCCAAGTGTGACTGACAATGGGCGCAACGTACTTCAGTTCGCGGCAAATCCAGCGTGTGATCCTGGTGCAGGCTCACCGCTGCAGGTTGCACCGTCTGGAAGAAGCTTGGCCAGCCCGTTCCCGAATCAAACTTGGCTTGCGAGGCGAACAATCCGCATCGGCAGGCAGCGCACACATACATGCCTGCGGCCGTATGCCGGTACCAACGTCCGCTAAACGGGGCTTCCGTCGCCGAACAGCGGCATACGGCGTATTGCTCCTGGCTAAGCTCAGCTTTCCACTGCGCATCCGTCCTGGAACCCAATGGAGACTGAAAAACAGGTTTCATGGCACATTCTCGCGAAGATAAAATAGCCATCTTCTGTAGCCGCAAAGGCCGTTCTGCTAGTTTACTGCCTATTTTTGTGAATAAATCACTCTCGTGACACCCACCTATCGTCTTCTGTCCCCTCGTCGTCTCCTGACAATCAGCGCTATGGCGATCTTGATTGGTACACAAGCAGAGACCGCCAGTGGCCATCAACATCGTTACGAACCTGCGGCCAATCGCACGGGGATGACCTGTCCATTAGGCACTTTGATCTACCCGCCCAAAGCAAACCCTTCCACTTTGTGCCATCCGCGCGCCTTGCTGGCATTCTATGACCCTTCTTTACCACAAAATACGATGCAACGGGAAACGGCAAAAACCTACATCCAAGCCCGGTACGTGAGCAGTGTCCACCCGGGTATCTACCTATTGTCAGGCCAGGCAAAAATAACGCGTGCCGATCAGCAAATACAGGCCAAGCACATCAACTATAACGAACAAACGACCACAGTCAGCGCCCGCGGTAATGTGCGCTATCAGCAGGCAGGCGAACTGCTTCGCGCCGACCGCTTCAAGGGCAGCACCAAAAAAGGCCATGGACTGGCCGAAGGCAAGGTTCGCTTCCAGATGCTAAAGTCTCACGGCAACGGCAGTGCCACGCGTGCGCAGCTATTCGACACCATGCACAGCCACTATAGCCAGGTCAGCTACTCCACTTGCGACATTGGTCACCATCTGTGGGAGATCCGCGCCAAATCACTAAGCCTCGACAAAACAAGCGGCCGCGGCGTGGCACGTAACGCCACTATGCGCCTGGCTAAGATTCCCTTCCTGTACCTACCCTACTTGAGCTTTCCAATCAACAAACGACGTATGAGCGGATGGCTCTACCCAAGCTTTGGACACACCTCACGTGGGGGATACCTGTTCGGCATACCCTACTACCTGAACCTGGCGGCCAATGCCGATGCCACCCTGGAGCCGCGCCTATACTCAAAGCGCGGTGCCATGTTGGCAGGTCAAGCGCGCTACCTGTTTTCTGACAGCAACGGGCAACTGGACTTCAGTTATCTGGCCAAGGATCGCTTTGACGATAGTCGTTTATCCTCCTCAGCCGTATCCACACGAGGCCGCCAACGCTGGCTGCTGAAATACTATCAGCATAACAATCTTTGGCCAGGCTGGTCATTCAGTACCGCCATTGAACGCGCATCAGACCACAACTACCTACACGACTTTGGCCACGACCTTCACACCGTTTCCACCGGCATGCTAGTCTCCAACGCCTACCTTTACGGCGGCGACAAGAACTGGAGCGCTTCACTCGGCCTGGAAAACTATCAGAACGTTGACCCATCACTACCCGATAGCGTGGTGCCCTACCGTCGCTGGCCAAACGCTACACTCAAACTGCACCTCCCCTTGAGCCGCTGGTTCGAAATCAGCCTGCGCAGCCAAGCCACGGCCTTCCGTAAACACGGCGCAGTACAAGGCGACCGTTTCGATCTCTATCCCTATCTGGATGCTTATTTCCAGGGGGCCTCCTGGTTTGTTCATCCGCGTTTCGCCTGGCGTTACACCACCTACCAACTGGCATCAGGTTACACACACTACGGTTATGACGGTCCAATTGTTAACAACCAGGTACCAGTTTTCAGGAAGCGTCACCATCAGCGCTCGCTACCCATCGCCAGTCTCGACAATGGCCTGGTCTTTGAACGCGATGCCGTGCTACTGGGCCAGCACTACACGCAAACACTGGAGCCGCGCCTGTACTACCTGTACGTGCCTTACCGCAGACAGAACAACCTGCCGCTGTTTGATACCGGTGAGATGTCGTTTGACTATTGGCAAATGTTCTCGCCAAACAGCTACTCCGGTGCTGATCGCCAGATGAATGCCAACAATCTGACTACTGCCATCACCACCCGTCTGCTTGATTCTACCGGTTTAGAACACTTATCACTGAGCCTTGGACAAGTTCACTACTTCACCCCGCAACGGGTGACACTCAACGGAACCGGTATCCCCCACTTTTCCAGCTCCAGTTACGTCATGGAATTAGGCTCACGGCTGAATCGCAACTGGCGTCTGAAAAGCAGCTACCAATGGGATCCTCATACACGCAAGACCCGCATGGGTACCATGGAACTGCAACATCGCCTTGGTACCGACGGCGTGCTTAATTTTTCTTACCGTTTCCGGCGCAACTTGCTTAAACAATTCGGCTCGTCCATAGCTTATCCACTCTCCGAGCGCTGGCACCTGCTCGGTTACTGGACCTATTCAGCCAAAAGCCGACGCATGGTGACGGCGGCAGCCGGTTTCCAGTACGAAGGCTGCTGTATGAAACTCAGTCTGCTGGGACGCCATTATGTGACCGGCTATGACAGCTTGACAGATGCCACAAAAACGCGGCCAGGCACCAGTAATGCCGTCATGTTCGAGCTGGAATTTAAAGGCATAGGCACTTTAAACGCTCAAACAGAGAGCAAGTTGCGGCGTGCTATTCTTGGCTACCAGTAAACTTATACTCTCGCCAGCACGACTCAAGGCCATTTTAAGATCATGAAGTCAACCTCTGCCCTACTCTTACCCTCTGCCCTACTTTTATTAGTAGTCGCATGCACGCATGCGCAGAAGCAAACCACAACGACATCCAGCCTACCTCCCCAGGGCGTGCAGCCGACAGAAGAGTTATTGCCGCACAAATCCTTATCTGTCTCGCACCAGCATCAGTCGCAAAAGACGCGCATGCTTGACCGCATCATAGCAATCGTTGAGGACGGGGTTATTTTGCAAAGCGATCTGGACCGGGCGGTAAGTACCGTAAAAAAACAGTATGCGGCGCGCCCCGATCAGCTACCACCGCCAAAACTATTGCAACAACAGGTGCTCAGGCACCTCATTCTAACCAAACTGCAACTAGAACGCGCCAAGAATCAGGGCATTCAGGTTTCCAGCCAGGAGGTAGACCGGGCCGAGCGCATCGTAGCGCAAAAAAATCATATGACTCTCGATCAACTCATCGCGGCTGTACAGCGACTCGGACAAAACCACAAAGCATTTCGCCAACAGCTACACGACCAGCTAATGGTGCAGAAGCTACGCCGCCAGGTAGTGCAAAGTTCTGTTTCAGTCACCGACAGTGAGGTCAATAATCTTCTCAACAACCCTGGCTACAAGGCCACGGAAGTGCATCTGGCACACATTGACATCAGTCTTCCCAGCGGCGCAAATGCCGCCGACATCCAGACAGCTGCGGCCAAAGCCAAAGCAGCCATCGACGCCATCCATGGAGGTATGGATTTCAAGGCTGCCGCCGCACGCTATTCCAGTGCGCCCGATGCGCTCAGTGGCGGCAATCTGGGATGGCGTCACATAAACGCCATCCCAGCGGCCTTCGTCAACACACTAAGCCACATGAAAGTCGGCAACATCAGCCCAGTGTTACGCGGACCTACGGGTTTTCATATCATCAAGCTAATTGCCAAACGCAAGCCCCCCAGACACATCGTCACCCAGTTCCATGCCCTGCATATCCTGATTAAACCCAACGATTTGCTATCCATGCAACAGGCGCATAAAAAAGCGTTATCTCTCTATGATCGTATTGTCCATCAACATGCTTCCTTCACTGCCTTGGCCAAGGAATATTCCGATGACGACACTACCGCCAACGACGGTGGCGACATGGGGTGGTTCCAGCCTGATGCATGGGGGCAGGCTATCGGCCAGAAGATTGTGCAGCTAAAAGATGGTGGCGTTTCACAACCGTTCCAAACCACCGAAGGCTGGCATCTTCTCAAGCGATTGGGCACACGCCGCCGTGACTTCACTGAAGAAATCGCACGCAACGAAGCCCGTCAGGCCATTGGCAAACGTAAGGCAGAGCAAGCCTACAACAGCTACCTGCGTGACCTTCGTTCCAGCGCCTATGTGAAAATCCTGGTGCGTACACTCGCAGCAGGGCGGACCTCATGATGCCTGACAAGAATATGTCACAAACGTGAGCGATCAGGCCATCCTGCCGAAAATTGCCATCACGGCGGGGGNNGCCCCGAGCTTCTGGTTCATCTCGCCACCACCCCTTTAACCGCCAGGCTTGTGGCCATCACCGACCGCGATCTGCTTGCCCGCGCTGCCGCGCGCTGTGGCAAGTGCATCGCCTTACTCGACGATGATGCGCAACACATCCAGCCAGCTCCCCAAGGCACGCTGCACGTACATCACGTGCCGCTAGAATCACTCGAGCGCTGTGGTCAACCCGATCCGCGCAATGCGCGCCATGTACTAAGCACCCTGAGTGAAGCCACTACCGGCTGCATGACTGGACGTTACGCCGCTGTGGTCACGGCTCCAGTACAAAAATCCTCGATTAACCAGGCCGGCATCTCTTTTAGCGGACATACTGCATTTTTCGCCAAGCATGCACACGCAGATGTAGTAATGATGCTAACCTCACCGAAGCTGCGGGTGGCACTGGTCAGCACGCATATTCCCCTTCATGCTGTATCTGCTGCCATTACTCATAGCGCACTGGAACGCAGCTTACGCATCGTGCACCACGCACTACGTACGCATTTTGGCCTCACCACACCACGCATCGCCGTTCTTGGCCTCAACCCACATGCCGGTGAAAACGGTTATTTGGGCAACGAAGAGATAGACACTATTATCCCGGTACTCAATACCCTGCGCGACGATGGTCTGCACCTGCTCGGCCCACTGCCTGCCGACACGGCCTTCATCCCGGCACAGCGCCAACACTACGATGTCGTGGTGGCCATGTACCACGATCAGGCCCTTCCCGTACTCAAAAGCGAAGCTTTCGATTGTGGCGTCAACATCACCCTTGGGCTACCTTTTATCCGTACTTCAGTCGATCATGGCACTGCGCTGGAATTAGCCGGAACCGGGCGCGCCAATCCTGCCAGCCTCATCGCTGCAACGCAATTAGCTCTGACACTGATCAGACACCAAACAAGCGTTTCTGTATGAGCTTTTAGCAAAAGGCACACCGCACTTTACCCCGGCGTTTGCTACAGGTTGACAAAGGTTTTTCTGTGGCTGTGCAATCACCTCCCCGTTGACGTTAAACCATCTAGAAGAACCGGTGGAACATCGACAACCCTGCTTGCCTGGGTACCGCGATGCATACCTACAGCTACGCGCTGTGGATGGTGGTTTGTGAATTTATTAATCCCAAAATGACCCTTGCGGGATGGGAAGATACACCACTCTTTCTCAAACGCGCGTCTACAGCGCTTAACACAGCCCTGGGTAAAAAAGCGGAGTCGGCCTATAAGCCGGGTTCTGTACGCCTTGAAACGCGACAGTCATTCCTCTTGGCCAGATGTCACCACCTGGCTCCAGCAACCTACCCGGGGACAATGCGGGCCGCATTATTGCCCCCCTATTTGGTCTTGCTCCGGG
>JAAXIA010000040.1 GCA_012270595.1 Rhodanobacteraceae bacterium
CCGGAAGGTATCTGGCCCAGGATGATCTGGACGATAAACAGATCCAGACCTGGTACGGACTTGTTGTTGGCTCAAGCGATGCAAGCCTGGTCGAAAAACTTGGCACCCAGGGCCATGGTGTTAAGAACAAGAACCTGGTACAGCGGCATATTATCTATGAAAAAGGCGCACAGGCGGCTGATCCTGCAAAAGGCACAAAAGCCGTACCAGCGCTGCGCGCGTTCTCACTGGCCAAGCCGGGTGATATGAACGGTAAGTCTGGCTGGTTTATCAACCTGGGTCAGCTCGATACACCTTCGGCCAGTGAAGCATCTGGTTACACCACCAGTTATCCGCATCCAGGCGAACGTATGACCACTATCAACGAGTTTCATGGCAGATTCCTGGTGGGCGTGAGTCGTATTCCCGACCCGGAAGGTTCTAATCCCTGCCATAGTTCCGGTAGCGGCTGGATCATGGCGGTTGATGCTTTTACCGGTTCCAATCCGCCCAGCGAGTTCTTCGATCCCGGCGGGCATGGTAAGCACGAAAAAGTAAACATAGGCGGTAAAGATTACTACCTGGGCGGGATCGGCTTCGATTCACCGCCCAACAATCCACTTTTTGCCGGAGACCAGATGCTTACCAGCCTCGACAACGGCCGCACAGCCAGTATCCACGTCGTCACCGGTATGAATGGACGGGTTTCCTGGCGAGAACTAATGAACGAATGAGGATGATCGGGTGATACCAGTTGCGATGACGCCAGATACAGCCAATCCAACACCTGATCGCCGTGCGGCTCGTGACAGGGCTGCGCGGCGAAAGCGGCGCGTCTTTATTAAGCACAAGGGGTTTACCCTGCTCGAACTGATGATTGTGCTAGCGGTTGTCGCCATTTTGACGTTACTGGCCTATCCGGCATACACCTCTCACCTGATTAAAACACGGCGTGTGGCCGCTGCGGCCTGCCTGACGGAAATAGCGGGTCTTATGGAGAGTGATTATGCCAGGGAACTGCGCTATACCAGCTACGGGCAGCCTGCTCATCCATTGCCCACTCTGGGTTGCATGCATGAAACGCACCGCTACTATCGCTATACGTTTGTGGTGCCAGACGTGGGCAGCACATTTACGATACGAGCTACGCCTGTTCCCGGCAGTTCTCAGGCAAAGGATACCGGCTGTGGTTATCTGTCCTTGACCAACGCTGGGGTCAAGGGTGCCGAGAAAGCCAAAAACAGTGCTGAAACGCTGGCGTGCTGGCAGGTACAGTGACGCGATGGCGTGATCTGCATCACATACGGATGAACGATGCTGGTTTTACCATGCGCGCTCAAGGACGTTGTAGTGTCCTTGGGGTTTTTCAGATAGGTAATATTCATGTACCATTACGCATCTGAAAGTTCCGTGCCTGAAAGCCTATGATGCGAATTCATGGGATACAGGGCTTTATTTTATCAAAACCCTGCGGCGAAACGCTACAACGGAGTGCAGGGTTAGGGCTTCGCTGCAAGAATCCAGACTACGGGGAACCGTTATGAACACCATGAGACATGCGCCTATGCGCCAGATACACAAGGGTTTTACCCTGATAGAACTGATGATTGTCGTGGCCATCATCGCTATTTTGGCTGCCATCGCTATACCCACTTACCAAAACTACACAATCCGTGCACAGCTTGCTGAGGGCTTGACACTGACAGACGGGATCAAGACCGATGTGGCTGAGTATTGGTCTGAGAACAGTACCTGGCCGACGCTTAAAAATTTGGGTATAGCTAATGCTATGGATGTTCATGGAAAGTACGTGAGCAAGGTTGACCTGGGTACCGCGCCGGCGAGAACAATTGTTGCTACTTTTAAGAGCAAAGGTGTGAATAGTATCTTAAGTGGGGCGACATTTACGTTGACAGCAGATCTTCCTACGACGCCTGGGGGTGGCCTTTCATGGACCTGTTCTGCCCAAAGCACCAGCGGTGCCAAGGGAGCGGATCTTAGTAAATACCTACCATCATCCTGTAAACAACAATGATGTGATGGCTGGTGAAGGTATAGTTGGTTCACTCAAAAAGCGGAGGGCCGGCTCGTGTGGCCCTTCGCTTTTTGAAGATCAGCACATGCTCCGCTTCTGGAAAGTGCTTAAGTCAAAGCTGAAGCGAAACGAAAGCCTGTTCGACAATGTGGGTTGAACGGCCCATGGCGCACGTTCTGCCGGCTACTGATTGCCGGAAGGTTTTCTCGTGTAGTGACAACTCTGGCGAGCGGTCTTTTCTGTGGCACACCTGCGTCGTTATTGACCCGTCCGTTAGGGTGGCTGTTGTCAGGACACTGCACGGCCAGTAGGCCGATTATCGCATCTGAGCAGGCCAATGTGCGACCAGGTTCAATGTAATCGGTTCCATGCCATTTACGCAGTCTGAACATAGCGTGTCATGCACCAGATTTGGTAATAACGCCTGGATTCGGTAAGGGTTATTATACGGAGATTGACACCACTTATTCATGCGAAGTGGTAGCTTCCCGTAAGGTTCAGGAGAAAGGAATGAGGAAATATATTGTATTTTTTGTTGCAGCGATGGGGGTGGCTTTTTGCCATGATGCAACCTCGGTAAAGAGTTATGATCATTACTTTCCGGTAGATGTGTTGATGCCAACCCAAGCATCACAGGATGCCTTTGACTATCTTCCATCCGGGTTTTCTCCGACGCAGCCATTGTTGACACCAGCACAGGCACAGCAGAAAAGAAGACAGTTTTTAAGGCGTTACTTCTTTCCTTGGTCTCCGGAAGACAGGCAAATGACCTTATATGTTACCGGGGATAATACAATACCTGGCATGGTCAAAGATATTTATGCCATCGAAGAAAAAGTAATTACCAAATGTCAGAGTAGTGCTTGTTACGACGCCAACTACCTGCCTTTTCATAAGGTTCCAGATGCTATCGTAGCCAATATGGATCTTGCGCATTTGCCCAATGTTTCATGCCTTGGTGAGGATGGTGAATGCCTTGGCATTATGGTAAAAAACGCGATGGTCCGTGATCTTCCGACGGAGCAACCTTTTTTTGCCAGTCCAACGCAACCTGGTGAGGGCTATCCATTTGATTATATGCAAGATGGTGATTTATGGCTTGGCACGCCGGTGAAAGTCATTCAGCATTCCAGTGACAACCAGTGGTTGCTGGTTAAGGGCCAGGGTATGCTGGGGTGGGTCAAACGTCATGCTGTGGCGCACGCCACTGCCGATTTCAGGAATCGACTCCAACATATTGAGCATTTTATGACGCCGATGCAAAGGCGAACAACGTTTTATGATACGCACAGTGCGTTTGGGGAGCATGGGTTGCGCATCTATCTCGGTTCCATTTTCCCCATGCTGGAAAGAGAAACAAAGAGCTCAACCATTGGCATTCCAGAAGCAGACAGCAAGGGTGATGCAGTGCTAAAACCTTTAACCGTCTTGAATAGCCAGTTTTTTCCCTTTCCGCTACAAACGACACCCGCTCATTTTTCATTATTAATCAATCAAATGATCAATATGCCCTATGGCTGGGGTGGTCTTGGTTTTAATAGTGATTGTTC
>JAAXIA010000114.1 GCA_012270595.1 Rhodanobacteraceae bacterium
CTGTAAAGAAGGTTGCCGGCAAGGCACCAGTAAAGAAGACTACATAGAGAAATATCCAGGTAGCAGGCCAGTGAGTAAAAGGGATCGCCTACGTACGCCTCACCCCGCATGTTCAGGGTGGGAAGGACTGGTGTGTGAGCTGTCAAGACCCGCTTGATTTTTTAGTTTGTTTCGTGAAATCCCTGTCACCATGCCTTCCGTTGCTTGTCGCAGTGTTTGGTGGTCTGGGGCGTGTTGTGGAATGCGGTCGTTGTAGAGCCTGGTAACACGTGGGTTTGGCCGTCTGTCATGGCGAGCCAGTCCGGCAGGTACACAGGTGTCAGGACTTAGGTCTGGGGTGGTGCTCGTGCTTCCACGGCACCTCCTTGTGCCCACCGGCTATGGCGAGCACGCGACATGGTACGAACAGTAGATCAGACAGGCGGTTAAGTTAACGTAGTGGTTGTGGTCCCAGCGCTTCAGTGTGTGCCAGTGCGACGACTTCGCGCTCAGCGCGCCGAATGCCGATGCTACTGTTGAGTTCATCCACCGTGCCATAGGCCCTTACGCGGAGAGCATCCTTTGGCACACGTGAACCATCGCCTAAACCGGTGCTGCTGTCGTCGCCGCTGCGAGTGCAGATTCTGGAGAGACGATGCTCCATCGCTGAGTTACTGTCTCACCGCATGCCTGGATGCAGGTGTGCCTGACAGGTGTGTTCCGAGCAAGGCTCCGAGCAGGGCAAGGCTAACGTAGAGGACAGTAGTGCCAAGAAAGGGCAGGTACCAGTGCGTCAGGTTCATGAGCCAGACATAAAAGCTGCGCGGTACTGACACCTGCTTGCCGATCCAGTAGAAACTACCGTTGGATACCAGGTAGCATGACGCTTCGCTTGTCAGCAGGGCGAAAATGGTTCGGCCCAGTGTTGGCATATTGAGGCCAGTGGCATGCCTGGCCAGCCAGCAGCCACCCAGCCACAGTGCGCCATAAGCAACCACCAGAAATCCATAGGCGGGTGAGATACAGGCATGATTCCATAAGCCTTGGGTATAGCGCGTGATGACCACGAGGTCAATCAGGCCTGCTTCCAGTATCAGTAAGGGAAAAGCCCAGCGTCGCCAGCTTTGCAGCCAGAAACCGCCAAGAAAGAAGACAGCCCACGATGCGTCAGGCAGCAGACAGAAACAATGGGTGCGGGTGAGTGCCATTAGCAACGCAAGGGCAATAAGAACACAGCTGCGCTGAGTGGACGATTGCAGCATGACGTGAGCTCCGGACGAAAACAACTAGTTTTTCGGCCTCTTATGATAAATCAATTGTTACCAGAGAAAATAACTGGCCAGAAAAAGGTGGAATATGAGTCCATTGAAGCGGAATTTCCTAAACCACTGTGTAGTGGTAGCGATCACCTGTTGAGATACGCTCTTGTGGACCAGTTTGGCTTAGAAGCCTATGGTTGTGCTACCGTTGTTCTTGCGTAGGGCAACTCAATACCAGCGCGAGTATCATGAGCGTTATGCGTGTCAAACCAGCCTACGTTTCTGAGACCCCGGTGCTGATTGTCGGTGGTGGTTTGGTGGGTGCCAGTTTAGCAATTGCACTGGATAGCGCGGGCGTCGCTGTGACCCTGGTGGAGGCCGCCAAACCACGCGCAGGTGTGCAGCCCAGCTACGACGAGCGCAATCTTGCACTGGCCCGGGCGAGTGTTAACGGTCTGAAGGCCATTGGCGTATGGACGCACGTGGCGGACAGGGCGACCCCGATCCGATACATCCAAGTAACACGCGCCGGAGAATGGGGCAGCACGCGCATGAATGCAGTCAAACATGGAGTTGACGCGCTTGGCTGGATGCTTCCAGCACGTGAGTTAGGTGAAGCGCTGCTGCATCGCCTGTATGCCTGCACTCGGCTGACCCATCTGGCACCGGCCAGATTGGAGAGCCTGGAGCCAATTCAGGCGGCTTGGCGTGCGCGTATTTGCTGTGATCATGATGAAAAGTTTATCGATACGGCCCTACTGGTAGGAGCTGATGGTAGTGACTCTTGTGTGCGCACACAGCTTGGTATTGGGGTTGCTCGGATGGATTACAAACAAAGCCTGTTTGTGAGCACAGTCATGCCCGAACATGCGCACGCTTGTCGCGCGTTTGAACGCTTCACTGATGATGGTCCGGTCGCGTTGTTGCCTCTGGCTGAAGATCGCTGCGGTGTGGTTATCACTGTGCCCAGTGAACAGGTTGCGGCAGTGAGCGCGCTGGATGATGCCGATTTCATTGCCTTGGTGCAGCAACGTTTCGGTTGGAGCCTGGGTCGGTTGTGCCGTCCGGGACGACGTCACAGTTATACCATCAGTGGTGTCGCAGCGCAGAATCTTAATGCATCGCGTGGTGTACTGGTGGGCAATGCCGCGCAAACGGTGCACCCTATCGGTGCGCAAGGTTTCAATCTTGGCCTGCGCGATGCCTTGACCTTGAGTGAAATGATAGTCAGCGCCGCCGACCCGGGTGATGCCGAGGTATTAGCGCATTACGCTGCACGTCGCGCGCATGATCGTCATGGCGTGATGGCGATGAGTCACGGTTTGGTGCGTCTGGCCTGCCTGAAACAGCCGGCGCTGGCACCATGGCGTTCGCTGGCGTTATGGGCCTGTGATCGTGTGATGCCATTGCAGTCCCTGCTGGTGCGGCGCGGTATGGGGTTTCGCGGCGATTCGCCGCGTGCCATACTGGAACGTGAATCATGAACAGGCCTGTTACATGTCGCCGATCGCCTGCATTGGACGTCGCTGTGGTCGGTGGTGGTGTCGTTGGGGCTGCTTCTGCGTTGGCGCTGGCCAGATCCGGTTTTTCCGTCACTTTGCTGGAAGCCACGCAGCCACCGCAATGGCATGGCGTTGATGCACTTGACTTGCGCGTGGTGGGCTTGGCTCCCTCGTCCGTTGCCCTGTTTGACTATCTTGGCGTCTGGTCGGTCATGCGCGCAGAACGCGTCTGTCCCTACCGGCATATGCGGGTGTGGGATAGCCAAAGTGGTGCCACAATCACCTTCGATGCGGCAACGGAAGGTCGCGAACTGCTTGGCTACATTGCTGAAAACAGGTTGTTGCAATGGACGCTGTGGCAGGCGCTAGATGAGGCAGGTGTACAGCGCCGGTGCCCGGTTCGGGTACGGGGCTTCACGCTGCACGGGAACCGCGTGTTATTGAGATTGACTGATGACGAAAAGCTGGCAGCACGTTTGCTGGTAGGTGCCGATGGTGCTGCATCACCGCTGCGTGCTATGGCTGGTATCGCTACGCATGGTCGTGACTATGGGCAGCAAGCCGTTGTGGCGCATGTGAGCACCGAGCATTTCCATCAAGACACGGCCTGGCAACGCTTTTTGCCCACCGGCCCGCTGGCGTTCTTGCCGCTAGCCGATGGTCGCAGTTCGGTGGTGTGGTCATTGCCGAGAGATAATGCGCAGCGCATGCTGTCGCTGGACACAGCGACTTTCTGTAAGGCCTTGGGTTTGGCCAGTGATTTTTGCCTCGGCACTATCAGAAGCACTACACAGCGTGCTGCTTTTCCACTCAAGCTGCAATTAGCCGAGCGTTATCAAACTGAGCGCTTCGTGTTGCTTGGTGATGCGGCACACGTAGTCCATCCACTGGCCGGGCAGGGAGTCAACATGGGGCTGCGCGATGTTCGCTGTTTGCACGACGTGCTGGTGACGGCGCGCGATGCTGGTGGTGATTTTGCGGCGAGTCACATCCTGCGTCGCTACGCTCGCCGCCGACGCAGTGCCAATACCTTTGATGCCCATTTCTTTGATGGTTTGGTGCGACTGTATGCCTGGCATTCGCCAGTCCTTGTTGCGGCACGTGGGTTCGGTGTTCGCCTCTGTGATCGTCTGGAGCCGCTGAAACGGTGTATTATTGAGCATGCCGCTGGCTCACTCCTTACGTAGTGGATGTACCGAACCGTTTGCGGGTGGTCTTGTGCCTGTTCTGGTGTGCCTCTGATCGAATCGTGATAGATGTCTTCAAGTAATGAGTTGTTGGTTGCGGTGCTGTTTGGCTGGAGGCGTACCATCGCGCTGGCTCTTAGTCTTGTCTTTCATGTCGGTGGTTTGCACCAGCGGTGCCGCTGCCGTTGTACAAAGTGCGTGCAGGGCGGGTGTTGCAGCTTGACTTTCTTCAGCTGGCAAGGCCGCTACCGCACCCACCACCGCCAGAACAACCGAAGCGGCCACCACTAAGGCGCATCAAGAAGGTGCTGACTTTGCCCGCACCACTGCCGTTGCCAATGCTGCTTAGGCAATCCAGAAAGCGTAAACGCGTAGCATCAGTGCCGGCCGTGGTCAAACAGCCTGAGTCCGTATTACCATCACCCGCCCTGAAGCCAGAGCAGGATGTTCATGTCAGTCCGGATTTAAGCTATAACAGTCGGATCAAACCGCGTTACCCGCTTGAGGCCCGGCGTCGCCAGCATGAAGGTACGGTGGTATTGCTGGTGTGGGTGGGGACGGATGGTCTGGTTAAGGGTATCAAAGTGGAACAATCCAGCCGCTACCACGAGCTGGACCGCGCTGCTGTGGAAGCCGTGCGTCGCTGGCATTTCAATCCGGCAATCGGCCACGGTAAAAAGCTTGAGAGCCATGTACGGGTG
This sequence comes from Rhodanobacteraceae bacterium, assembly GCA_012270595.1. GTDB lineage: Bacteria > Pseudomonadota > Gammaproteobacteria > Xanthomonadales > Rhodanobacteraceae > Rhodanobacter_A. The sequence continues at coordinate 4,629 of JAAXIA010000114.1, forward strand.
CCGATTAGCTTTGCTCTCGAATAGGCGTGCTATCACGTAGACATGCCATCATGGTGTAATGGCACATCTGATCGCACTCTGGTTGATTTATCTAACGTCTTGACCTGCCAAAGGTAGCCTTATGTTTCTAAGTACAGCTTCTTCCGTCAGTGGGATCAGTTCCACCGCCGCCGCCATGCAGAAGATGAGTATTTCCGCGTTTCTTGGCCACGAAGATCTGCTTGGCTGGATCATGGTCATCACATTGTGCGTGATGTCCATATCTTCATGGTATTTCATTATTGCTAACACAATGCGAAGTGCCATGGTGCGTAAAGCCGCAGACAAGGTGGTTAAGGATTTCTGGGCTAACGCTTCACCCCAGGAGGCTATGCACATGCTGGAAGCGCAGCCGCAGAATGAACCCTTCTCCAAGATTGCGCTGGATGCGATTGCCGTTGCCGCACATCATCAGCAAGCTGGCGCGGATGGTAGTCGTCTTGCCCAGGCACTTTCACGTTCGGAGTTTATTGATCGTGCCTTGCGCCAGGCCGTCGATCGTGAGGGCCTGCGTCTGGAAGGTGGCATGACCTTGTTGGCCACAGTTGGTTCGGCAGCACCGTTCGTGGGGTTGCTCGGCACGGTATGGGGTATTTACCATGCACTGATTCGTATCTCTGCGTCAGGCAATGCTTCCATGGAAGCAGTGGCCGGTCCGGTGGGGGAGGCCCTTGTTATGACCGCATTCGGCCTGTTCGCTGCCATCCCCGCTGTGCTTGCCTACAATGCCCTTGGTCGCTCCAATCGCGTAATCTACGCCCGTTTTGACGAATTTGCGCATGATCTGCACGATTTCTTTGCAACCGGTGCGCGTGTCGAAAACAAGTGAGCGTTGTTGGACCCATGATAATGAGAATTGAAGAAAAAGCCGGTGTGCTGTCAGATATAAATATCACGCCCCTGGTCGATGTGATGCTGGTGCTACTTATCATCTTTATGATTAGCGCGCCGCTTATGACACACACGGTGAAAGTCCGTTTGCCCAGCACCCAAAAAGTCATGTCAGACCGAACGAAGTACAGTCCACCGCTGGATCTTGCTATCAAAGCCAATGGTAGCCTGTATTTGAATGATCGTCCGGTGAGCCATGCTGCACTGAAAGCCAGGCTTGGCATTTACGCGCACATGAGCCCGCAGCCAGAGTTGCAGGTGCGGGCCGATCATGCAACGAAATGGAAGGTGGTACGCACCATGCTGAGTGAAGCCAGGCATGTGGGCATGATTCGCGTCGGCTTCGTCACAACATCGGATGCCAGATCTTAGGACCCAAATAAAACCATGGCCATGTCTTCTTTCCGGGGCAAGGGTGTGATCGCCTATATCAACGTGACGCCGCTGGTCGATGTGCTGTTGGTGCTGCTGGTTATCTTTATGGTGACCGCACCGATGGTCAGCCAGAAAGTAAAAATGGACCTTCCACAAGCAAGCGCTGAACTTCCGGTGCAGAGTAGTCCGCAGAAACCAATTCACCTCAAAATTGACCAAAACGGGCAAATCTACTGGAATGGTGTGCCGCTAGGGAATCTCTGATCTATTCAGGGTCGGTAAAATACTGAAGTCATAAACCGCACTACCGCCATGAATCAAACAA
>JAAXIA010000195.1 GCA_012270595.1 Rhodanobacteraceae bacterium
GTGGTCTCGGGTGCCAACATGAACTTTAACCGCCTGCGTTTTATCGCCGAGCGTGTCGAAGTAGGGGAAGAGCACGAGGCCCTGTTTGCCGTCATCATCCCCGAAGAGCGTGGCAGCTTCCGTCGTTTTTGCAACACGATAGGGCAACACGCCATCACCGAGCTTAACTACCGCATGGGTCATACCTCACACGCCCATTTGTTCGTTGGTGTACAAGTGACCAGTCACGACGAGCGTAACCCGCTGGTTAGCGCTTTCCAGGCGCAGGGTTTTGATGTGCTCGATCTCACCGACGATGAACTGGCCAAACGACACCTGCGACATATGCTTGGCGGCCATGCAGCACCGGTCGATGGCGAACGGCTGTATTGCTTCGAATTTCCCGAACGCCCCGGTGCACTTAGCCGTTTTTTGCACCATATGCAACCAAACTGGAACATCAGCCTGTTCGATTACCACAATCAAGGAGCAGATTACGGACACATCCTGGTGGGTATTCAGGTGCCTGCCAATGAGATCGCAGCATTACAATACTTTCTTGATACCCTGGGCTATCCGCACCGCGACCAGAGTGAGCACCCTGCCTATCGACGACTACTACGCGCATAAAATGCACATCCTCACACAAAGTGCACATCTGTGTGCGATCAAAGCTAATGGCCGCGTATCTCTCCTTCTTCATAGTTACCGGCTTCATCATGAATGAGACGATCAAGAGCTGCCTCCACCCTGCTCAAGCACGCAAGGATTTCTTCGTCACGCTCCTTCGCGGCTAATAACTCCGCCTGGAGATGTTCCCAGTGTTCCCGCACCAGGTTTTCAATATTGTCTGGCATCGTATCGTCTCCATCGGTAGGTGGGGTGTGTGGGCGGCCAAAAAGAAAACTCTGAAGCAGATTCATCTGCTGCACCTCATGCACATCAGGAAGGAAAAGTGCAACAAGACAACGGGCACATCACCAGCGGTTTTATCCAGTTTCTTCCACGGGGCGCAAAATCTTTCCGTCGCAAGATTTTGCATCCTTTCGCATCGACATACGGGAGCATTCTAAACCTTTCATCTGGGCACCGCGCAGGCCAGGATCGCCCATTGCAGGGATAACGCATTTGCGCCATACCTTAGGCTTTCTTTTTTGGCAGATACAAATCGGTAATCGTTCTCTCACTTACCTCCGCTGCCATGCCTATTGACTCACTAAGCGTAGGATGTGGATGCACTGTAAGTGCAATATCCGCCGCCTCGGCACCCATTTCAATAGCCAAACCCAATTCGGCAATAAGTTCGCCAGCATTCACTCCAACGATACCTGCCCCGACAATACGATGGCTTTCCTCGTCGAAGATCAGCTTGGTAAAGCCTACGGTACGCCCTACGCCCAAAGCACGACCCGAGGCAGCCCAGGGGAAACGACTCACCTTGACTTTAAGGCCCTTTTGCGTAGCTTCCTGCTCGGTGACGCCCACCCAGGCGACTTCGGGATTCGTGTAGGCGACCGACGGAATGGCCCGCACATCGAAATGACTCTTCTGGCCAGCAATCACCTCCGCAGCCACGTGCGCTTCGTGCGTCGCCTTGTGCGCCAGCATAGGTTGGCCAACGATATCGCCGATGGCGTGGATGTGCGGCACATTGGTACGCAACTGGCTATCGACAGGGATGAAACCGCGTTCATTTACCGCCACTCCTGCCTTGTCTGCACCGATCCGTTGACCATTAGGCACTCGTCCCACGGCAACCAGTACGCGATCAAATACCCTTGTTTGAGGGATGGATTGGCCTTCATAAGCCACCTCAATGCCAAACCTGGTTGCTCTGGCTGACGCCACCCTAGTACTGAGATGGATGCCTTTGAGCCTTCCAGTGAGGCGCCTGGCCAAGGGTTTAACCAGATCAGCATCGGCACCCGGTATGAGTTGATCCATAAACTCAACCACAGTCACTTCACTGCCCAGAGCAGCATAAACGGTTGCCATTTCCAGGCCAATAATGCCGCCACCGACCACCAGCAATTGCTTTGGAATATCTTTAAGTTCCAGCGCTCCGGTAGAATCCATCACGCGTTCATCCTGCCATGGGAACAGCGGCAAATGCACAGCCTGTGAGCCTGCGGCAATGATGGCGTGCTGGAATCGGATCAGCCTGATCTCTCCCGTGGCCATTTTGACTTTCAGTTCATAGGGTGAAACAAAGCTGCCCTCGCCTTCAACCACGCGCACCTTGCGCTGCCTGGCCATACTGGCCAAACCCCCGGTAAGCTTTCCCACTACACTGGTTTTGAATGCGCAGAGCTTATCCAACTCAATGTGCGGTTTGCCGAAACTGACACCATGCGCGGCGCTGGCCGCCGCTTCATCAATGACCATAGCCGCATGCAACAATGTCTTGGAAGGAATGCAGCCTACATTGAGGCACACGCCGCCCAGACTGGCGTGACGCTCGACCAGCACCGTGTCCACACCCAGATCAGCCGCGCGGAATGCGGCAGAATAGCCGCCAGGACCGGAACCCAGTACCAGTAGCTGACATTCAATATCAGCCATTCTTCCCGTCGCAACTGCCATCGCTGACTTCCCGTCGGGTTGTTGTGCTACAGGATGCTGTGCTCCAGGCGCGTGCGATGGCCTGGCAATCTCAATGGCCGCCGATACCCCCAAAGCGGCAGGATCTGCAGCGGAAGCAGTATCAACTTCGAGAAGAGCAATGACACTGCCTGCAGAAACCTCATCACCGACCTTAACCTTCAGTACCTTGATGATACCGGAAGCAGTGGAAGGCACCTCCATGGTGGCCTTATCCGATTCCAGAGTAAGTAGCGACTGCTCCTTACGCACGCGATCACCGGCTTTCACCAGTAGCTCAATCACCGGCACATGCTCATGCCCGCCGATATCCGGAATTTGAATCTCAATGGTGTGGGTCATGACGTCATTTTTCTCCGTGTCACGGTGAATTCAACCGGCATGCACGTGCCAGCAAAGGCAACCAGTGCACTGAATGGACCTTCAATCACAGCGTGTGGGATGGGTATCTGTTGAAATATCGGCTTTACCCGGCATAGGCCATCGTCCCGACATCGCCAAGCCCAGCCGCCATACACATACCCTATGCGCATAAATCCAACACTGTGCGTATAGTTACAGCAGCAAGCGGCGAATATCTGCCAGCTGCCTGGCGACAAATACTGCGAAACGCGCAGCAAGGGCACCATCAATGACACGATGATCATAGGACAGGGACAGCGGCAACATAAGCCTTGGTACAAATTCCTTACCATTCCACAATGGCTTGGTGATGGCCCTGGAAACACCCAAAATAGCCACTTCCGGTGCGTTAACTATGGGTGTGAAAGCACTACCACCGATGCCACCCAGCGAGGAAATGGAAAAACAGCCGCCAGACATGTCCGCCGGGTTCAGCTTTTTCTCGCGCGCCCTGGTCGATACTTCAGTCAACTCACGCGCCAGTTCGAGCAGGCCTTTCCTGTCCACATCACGAATCACCGGTACCACCAGACCATCAGACGTATCCACCGCGATGCCAATATGAAAATACTTCTTGAGAATCAGTTTTTCACCGCTTTGATCCAACGACGCATTGAATGACGGATAGGCTTTCAAAGCAGCAACCACCGCTTTCATCTGGAACACCAAAGGAGTGATTTTAAGATCCTTGTTTTCCGCAGCAAGGCACTTACGAAAGCTCTCCAGCTCGGTAATATCAGCATCCTCGTGCTGGGTCACGTGTGGAATCATCGCCCAGTTGCGCGCAAGATTGGCGCCAGAAATTTTCTGGATACGACCAAGCGGTTTTTCCTCAATCGCCCCAAACCTGGAAAAATCAATCCTGGGCCAGGGCAACAAGGCAGCGCTTTGGCCGGCAAGAGAACCCCCGCCAGCAACCGAATGGCTCGCTGAGGCCAGTGCCTGCTTAACATGGCCGGAAATATCAATGCGCTGAATACGCCCGCCACGGCCGCTGCCCTCAACCTGGGCTATATCGACCCCCAGTTCACGCGCAAAAGCGCGCACAGCAGGAGAGGCATAGGGTAGTTCAGCTACCGGCATGGGCAACCCAGCATCCAGCGGTGGACGCTTTATTGTCAATTCGTTCGACGGTTTATCAGGCATCACGGTGGCTTTAGGCACTGGCTGAGAAGACTCCGTCGCGGAAGCGGGCAATGAAGCTTTCTCTTTCTGAATCACGCCATCATGATCAGCAGTGCCCTCGTCACTTAAGACCCGGGCAATCAGGGCACCGGTAGATACTTCATCGCCCACTTTGAGGGCCACTTCCTTGACTGTGCCGGAGAAAGGCGCAGGAATTTCCATGGTCGCCTTATCCGATTCCAGTGTCACCAGAGCATCGTCTTTATCGATGTGATCACCGGGTTTAATCAACACCTCGATGACCGGCACACGATCATGGTTACCGATATCGGGAACATGGATTTCTTTCAGGGTAGACATTGAGATCTCCGGCCAGTCAACAACGACCATCGCAGGTCCATAGCAGTCGCTATCTTCCCATGATAACCAACCTTGCCGCCGACGAACAGCTGGCAGGCACAGATTATGTTATGGAATCCCTGATCAATGGATGTTCTG
>JAAXIA010000034.1 GCA_012270595.1 Rhodanobacteraceae bacterium
TTTTTAGCCTGGCAGGGGGCTTTTCAGTCTGGTTTGTGGCCAAATTGTTGTTTGTATTTGGCAGCGAATTGCGCACGCTCGAAATGCTGGTTCTGGCTGCCCGGGTGTTCCAGCTCCAGTGCCCCCATCAGTGATGCGATACGACCGCTGGTCGGCCAGTCGCGACCGTTTGTTATGCCGAAGATTAAGCCGGCGCGATAGGCGTCGCCGCAGCCGGTGGGGTCGATGATCTGGCACGCATGAGCGGGCGGGATATGATGGACGGTCTTGTTAACATGGATATGTGAACCCTTTGGCCCCAGCGTGATGATTAAGGACCGTACGCGCGAGGCAATGTCTTTGGTATCCCAACCGGTGCGGTTTTTTATCATGTTTAACTCATATTCGTTGACAATGACATAGGTCGATCTGTCGATCATTGCCCTTAGCGTATTGGACTTGAACGCTGCTGTCGCCGGACCTGGGTCGAAAATAAATGGCACTTTCCGGGCAGCAAGTTCGCCCACACACTGCTCTATCACCTGAGGTTCAGACGGCGACACAATGGCAAAGTCAATCTGTGGGATAGAGCGCAGCAGGCTCTCGTGCGCGTTGGCGCTGGTACCAGGATGGAAGCTTGCGATCTGGTTATTGTCCAGGTCAGTGGTAATGAAGCACTGTGCAGTAAACTGCTCGTTGATCACACGCACGCCTTCCAGGCGGATACCGTGTTTTTCCAGGTGCGCGCGATAAGGCCCAAAATCCTGACCCACAGCGGTTACCAGTAGTGGATCGTCACCAAGGAGCTTGAGGTTGTAGGCAATATTCCCCCCGCAACCACCGAATTCACGGCGCAATTTTGGTGCCAGAAAGGTGACATTCAAGATATGCATCTGGTCAGGAAGAATGTTGTTTTTGAATTGGCCATGGAACGTCATGATGGTGTCATAGACAAGTGGTCCACAGATGGCAGTAGGCATGGCAAGTATGTCCTTAAAGTCAAGAAAACGCTGCTTTCAATCCGGTTATGCGCTGTGGCAGGGCAGGAAGATAACCCTCTGTGTGGCACGGGTGACTGGATGCAGAACAACCTGCCGGAAAAATAAGAAGCAGGCATCCACCTGGTAAGTAACGCTCCCGGTTTTATTAGCAACGGATCCCTTGCAGATTACCGTCTTGCTAACTAGACTGGTGCGCCCTGGTTTCATTACCAACCTGGTACGCGGCGTATTCCTATGCTTAAAAAGTTTCGCGGCATTTTCTCCAACGACCTTTCTATTGATTTGGGCACTGCCAATACGCTTATTTACGCGCGTGGCAAGGGTATTGTGCTCAATGAGCCTTCGGTGGTGGCCATTCGCCAGGACCGTGGTCCCGGTGGTCCGCGGTCCGTGGCGGCAGTAGGCGAGGGAGCTAAACGCATGTTAGGCCGTACCCCTGGCAACATCGCCACTGTGCGTCCCATGAAGGACGGCGTTATCGCTGACTTCACCATGACCGAGGCGATGTTACAGCATTTCATCAGGCAGGTGCATAAATCGCGGATGTTCCGCCCAAGTCCACGTGTGCTGGTGTGTGTGCCATGTGGCTCAACCCAGGTTGAGCGCCGCGCTATCAGGGAGTCGGCTGAGGGCGCGGGCGCCCGTGATGTTTTTCTGATCGAAGAGCCGATGGCTGCTGCGATCGGTGCTGGTATTCCGGTGCATGAGGCGCGTGGTTCGATGGTGCTCGATGTGGGCGGTGGAACTTCGGAAGTGGGCGTGATCTCACTTAGTGGTATCGTTTACGCGCAGTCAGTGCGGGTAGGCGGTGACCGTTTTGATGAGGCTATCATCAACTACGTTCGCCGTAGTCACGGCACTTTAATTGGTGAGTCCACTGCCGAGCGAATCAAACTGGAGATTGGCTGTGCTTTCCTGCAGAGCGAGGAAAAAGAGATTGAAATTTCTGGCCGTAATATTGCCGAAGGTGTGCCACGCATGTTTGTGCTCACTTCCAACGAGGTCCTGGAAGCGCTCAATGAGTCGCTGTCAGGCATCGTGGCTGCGGTGAAGTCGGCTTTGGAGAAAACGCCACCGGAGCTGTGTTCAGATGTCGCTGAGCGTGGTATTGTGCTGACAGGAGGGGGAGCGTTGCTGCGCGATCTTGACCGGCTGATCGCGGAAGAAACCGGCCTTCATGTTCATGTTGCCGACGATCCACTCACCTGTGTGGCACGTGGTGGTGGCAAGGCACTGGAGCTGATTGATTTGCATGGGAGGAATTTTTTCTCCTCGGATTAACGTTTTATATTGTAGAGTAAGGTCAGCTCACGATATGGAAACGCTTCTGCGTGTTCGTTTGCGACCCTTTCGGTGTGCAAGAAAGAATAAATTGCGGTAAGCCTTTTGGATACATTGGCCTAGATTAATTGCGCGCTATATTGCGCTGTCAGTGGCCCCAACGCTTGTTATAAGCAAGCAGCATGCAGCCCCCATTCGTGGTCTGTAACAGGATGGATGGTCTTTGAGCGTCGTATCATGACCACGCAAGGTACTAGAAGTGCTGACATGATCCTTCCTGTTCGGGCCAAAGTGGAAGCTTTTCCAGTGATGGATGCCTTTTAACAGGTTAGCGGCCAAACTTGGAGTCGTTCTGCTACTTTGCTAGTTTTGGAGACCCTTTTTATTTCTTCAGGTTTGCTTTAGTAATGGGATCTAAGTTCTCTTCATTCCTGTTTGTCAGCTCGACCGTAGGTAAATTGCGGCTGGTCTTTTATCTCGTTCTGGCTGTGGGGATGATGGTGCTCGACTACAATTATGGCCTGTTGTGGCAGGTGCGCTATCGCGCAGCGGTGGTGGTGGAGCCACTGTACTGGCTGGCCGACCTTCCAGCGAGGGGTGTGCATGCCCTGGTACTTTCTTTTGTTGGCCGCAACCGACTCAATGAAGAGAATCAGCGACTGAAAGAGCAGCTGCTGTTGGCCAATGTAAGAATCAATCATATGCGCAGTGTGGCCGAGCAAAATCGGCGCCTGAAAGAGCTTCTGGATACGAGTCGTCGTCTTAAGCTCAGAGTACAGCTGGCACGTGTGATCAGCGTGGATCTGGGTATGTATCGGCATCGTCTGGGACTTAATGTCGGCACACGGCAAGGCGTGAAGGTTGGTCAACCGGTCATTGATGCCCACGGTGTGATAGGGCAGATCACGCAGGTCTTACCTTCCATCTCGGTGATGTTGTTAGTAACCGATCCGGAAAGCGCTATACCCGTTGTGGTAGAGCGCACCGGACTGCGTGGCGTGGCCTATGGTTCACGCGATGGCGGTCAGCTTGTTTTGCCCAACATTCCACGCTCGGCGGATATTAAACCCGGTGATCGCTTACTGACTTCTGGCATTGGCGGGCGCTTTCCACCGGGCTTTCCAGTGGGCAAGGTGGTGTCGGTAGCACCGCTGACGACGGGAGCTTTCCTGGAGGTACAGGCTGATCCCAGTGCTGCTCTTCGTCGTAGCCGGGACGTGCTGTTGCTGCACGACCTGGCTGTCAGCATGGGGCCATCTGCATCCAAGACCTTGCCGGTGCGTATGACCGGTCGGAGGGTGGGAGGATGGCAATGAACCGTACCCGCCTACTTGCACACTGCTGGTTTGCCGGAACCCTGTTACTGGGCATCCTGGGGATGCTATTACCCTTGCCACAGGTGCTGGAAGCTTTCAAACCATATTGGCCAGCATTGGTGCTGCTGTACTGGATTTTAGCGGATGATAAGCGCGTCACTCTTGGTCTGGCATTTGCACTGGGTTTGGGCATTGATCTGCTTAATAGCGTGCTTCTTGGAGAGCAGGCATTGCGGTTGACTCTACTGGCATTTATCGCGTTGCGCTTTCGTTGGCAATTACGTTTCTTCCCGTTTTGGCAGCAGGCCCTGGTGGTGTTGGTACTTTTGCTCAATGACCGGCTCGTACAGCTACTTGTGCGCATATCTTCTGCCCATGAGCCATTGCCGCCACTGGCGTGGTGGTTGTCGCCTTTTGTTGGTGCGGTGCTCTGGCCGTTCCTGTACTCGTTGCTGAATGACCTACGCAGTCGTTTGCGCTTGCAATGAATAAAGAGCCTGCTACAGGTCTGTGTCGGGTCATCGCTGGCGAGGCAGACTGATGAAGAAGCGGGACTCAATCAAGGATCTGTACCATGAACGCGCCCTGTTTCGGCGGCGGGTGCGGGTAGGCTTCACGCTCGTTCTGCTGGGGCTGGGTACGCTCGTGACACGTTATGTGTATCTGCAGGTGGTGCGTTACGACGTATTTTTTACCCGCTCGGCGAATAACCGGATCAAGCCACGGATATTGCCGCCATTGCGCGGCCTGATTTATGACCGTAACGGCGTGCTTCTGGCTGACAATGTTTCCGCATACCGGCTCGAAGTGATACCCGAACAGGTCAGGGACATGAAGCGGATGCTGAGCCGCTTGCGCATGATTGTACCGCTGGATGATGATGATATAGAGCACTTCCTCAGTCAGGTTAAGCAAAATGGACGCTTCGATAACGTGCCGCTCAAGCTACAACTTACCGAAGATGAGATTGATCGCTTTGCGGTCAATCGCTGGCGTTTCCCCGGCGTGGACGTGGTACCTTACCCCGAGCGTCATTATCGGTTTGGTGCTACGTTTGCCCATGTGCTCGGCTATGTGGGGCGCATCAACGCGAATGACTTAAGAAAACTTGATAAGGTACGCTACCGCGGTACCACTTATGTGGGGCGCACCGGCATTGAACGGTCCTACGAAAAGCAGCTGCATGGCACGCAGGGCTACGAACTGGATGAAATTGACGCTGACGGTCGGGTACAGCGCAGGCTGGAGGTGCATTCGCCGATACCCGGCAAGAATCTTTATCTTTCCATTGATGCGCGCATTCAAAAAGCGGCCGAGGATGCTTTTCATGGCCGCTCTGGTGCGGCGGTGGCAATTGATCCACGTAATGGTCAGGTGCTGGCTATGGTCAGTTTGCCCAGTTTTCCCCCTAACCTGTTTGTACGCGGGATCAGTGCTGGCGATTACCGCGTAGTATTGAACAATTCCCATAAACCCCTGTTTAATCGTGCGATCAGTGGCCTCTATCCCCCTGGTTCCACAGTAAAACCATTGCTGGCTCTTGGCGGGCTGGAAATGAAATTGCGTAGACCACAGGACAAGGTACTTTCTACCGGCGTGTTCCATATTCACGGACAAAAGCGTGGCTATCGCGATGATCGGCGTGGTGGTTTTGGCAAGGTGGATATGCTTCAGGCCATCATGCTGTCGGTCAATACCTATTTCTACAAACTTGCGCTGGATATGGGTATTGATCGCTTAAGTCGTTGGATGGGCAAGTTTGGTTTTGGCAAAGCGACCGGCATTGATCTCAACAATGAGGTAGCCGGCGTATTACCGTCCCGGGCGTGGAAGGCGCGCCATTTCCGCCAGCCCTGGTATGTGGGTGAAACAGTGATTGCGGGCATCGGTCAGGGTTACTGGGAAGTAACCCCGTTGCAACTGGCGTATGCTCTGGCGACGTTTGATAACTATGGTGTCTTGCATATACCGCATTTAGTGATGGCCGAGCAGCAGCCAGGGTCACAGCCTGTCCCGTTGCCACGATCGAAGAGGACGGTTGATTCGTCGCTGAACATCAAACGGGCGAACTGGGAATTAGTGGATAAAGGCATGCAGATGGTGATAAACAACCCACGTGGTACCGGTTACGGTCTGGGCAAGGGTTTCCCCTGTGTTATCGCCGGCAAGAGTGGTACAGCCGAACGTTATTCGCGCACCACCGTCAGTTATGACAACAACAGGAAAAGAGCTTATCTGGCCAAGCGTCACCG
>JAAXIA010000182.1 GCA_012270595.1 Rhodanobacteraceae bacterium
CATCCATTGATCAGGGATTCCTTAGGTAGTGAGTAATGGTGGAAACATATCAGCAATTTCGTGATCGGCTTGCCCGGATAGTGGCCAGCCATCCCACGCTTTGTTTTGCCGGCAAAGTAACAGAAACCTGTCTGGAGTTACCGCATCAGTACTTATTGTCTTGTGCCCTGTCAGTCACACGGACGGACCACAGATTTCATCTCAATAAATCGGTATATGACTATCTGGATAGCCAAAAGCCGGTATCGGACATTCATACCTCGGATTATTTAACAAAACCGCCGCTTACAGCGGTAAAAATACGAATCTATAAAGCTTCCAAAAACGCTGGTCAGACGGTGGTATTTTTCCATGGTGGCTGTTTTGTTGCAGGCAGTTGCTATACGCACGACAATGCCTGCAGATTGATGGCAGAAGCTTGGGGAGTGGATTTGTATTCTGTGGATTATCCACTGGCTCCCGAGCACGAGGCAGGAGAAATCATTACCCTGTGTTATAACGCCGTCGTGCAGATAAGCGCGGAGCTTATCGGTCATCGTCAGGCCGATTGCGATGGAGGCGGAAAACGTTGCCAATCACAAGTTGCCCTATGGTTGGTTGGAGATAGCGCCGGAACCAGCATATTAAACAGTATACTGTATTTGCTCTGTGCTACAGACAGCGCGATAGATATTGCCAAAGTCATTCTGGTCAATCCCATTGTTGATCTGCTCGACTCTTTTCAGTACAGACATTTTTGCTCCCAGTATCTTGGTGGGAGGATTTATCCGCATTCTCCACTGGTTTATCCTTTGGTAAACCATCAAATTGCCATTCCCGACACCTATATGATTCTAAGCGCGGAAGACGTGTTGTATGACCAGGGTAAAAACTACAGGGATAAATTAAGGCAGTGGGGTGCGAATGTGCACGCAAAGACATTTCCTGGTGGTCATCTCGGCGCTACATTTGCTACCGGTACAGACCCTGCGCGAGAAGTGATAGGCTGGCTATGTCAAGCCATGGAACACAACGGTCATTTGTAGCATGGTAGAGAATGTGATGGCATTTAAAACGATAATGCGCGAATAGGAGGAGTTTGCGCCCCGCTAAAAGTGGGCGGGGTCGGCATCAAGCACTTAGACTTTCTTCAGGTAGAGAAAATTTCAGGGTGCCTGTACAGGCTTGCTACCGCGGGCACAGCAATGAGCCCCATAGTGATAACCAGAAAAATGGGTGACTCAACATAGCCGGTTCGGTAGATTAACCAGCTTGATAGCGTGGGTGTTAAACCACCAAAAATCGCCTGGGCTAAGGTATAGCCAATACCTATTCCGCTGCTGCGAATTTGTGGATGAAACAAACTCCCTATCGTTGCATACACTACGCCTTGAATAAAGCTCAACAAAAGTGCAAATATAACCTGTACAATAAACAATATTGCAATGTATTTTATGCGAAGCAATCCGAACAGTGGATAAGAAAGAACGATCATCATAAAAATGGAACAGGTAATCCACTTTTTTCTGTTGTCACTGTGTGAAACATGTCCAACGACCAGTATGAAAAAAACCAATGATAACAGTGCGATGCTACTCGTCAGATGTGCCATGGAAGGCTTGATATTCAAATATACACTAAGGTAAGATGGCATCCATACAAACAGAGTGTAAAAAGAAACACTCATGAAAGAAATCAATAAAAAAACCTGAAGTATCGGATACTTGTGTTGCGATAGCCTGTCAAGATAACTTCCCGGTTCCTGGGCAGCCTGAAATACATCTGTTTCAGGGATTTCCTTTCTTATCACAAAGATGAAGCCGGCAATGATAAAACCAATGAGAAAAGGAATGCGCCAGCCCCAGGCCAGGATGGCCTCTTGTGATAGGAATAGATACAACAAGGTCACCACCAGCGAACCCAAAAAAACGCCCAGTATGGCGCTGGCGGCAACCAGGCTACAATAGAAGTTTTTCTTTTCCAATGGTGCCATTTCAAATACATAACAGGTGACAACAGGTAACTCACCACCAGTAGCAAAGCTTTGTACCAGCCTTAAAGCAAACAGTAGCATGATGGATAACCATCCTATGCTCTGGAAAGTTGGCAATAATCCAATCATGAAGGTTGGAACGGCCATCAAGAAAAATGATGTTTTTAACACCATTCTGCGACCGTAATGATCAGCAAGATATCCGAAAACAAAACTGCCAAGCGGTCTGATAAGATAACTAATGGAAAAAAGTGCAAAAGATTTTATCAATGCCAGCTTTGGGTTGTTTTCATCAAAAAATAGAGTACCAAGTACGCCGGCAACATAGGCATAAATAGAAAAGTCATACCATTCAAATACATTGGCGACCAGGCTGGTCAACAACAGTTTTTTCTTGCTGAAAGGCTTCATGTTGGATACATACCTCTAGTCTGGGACTGGTTTGAAAAGCATAAGGCTATGCGGTTATGTTAAGGTATTATTCCGGGGATGGGGCGTCACGCAAGACGGGTCTGCGCCTATCACGAACATGGTTTCATAGGCAGAAAATAGTGTAAAGCTGCGCGTGTTAAAACAGATTTAGTTGACGCATGATGGTCAGTGTGCAGACCATGATGATAAGCATACGCAGAAAGTGCTTGATGCGGGTGATGATATGGTGTCGGTGCGCCATGGTTGACGCCGTGTGCTCGGCAGCTAGTTCTTTGGCGTGGCGGACGTCTGGTTCCACACCCAGTTCACGCATCAGACGACGTGCCCGCGTGTAGTCTTCGGCATGGCAGACCCACAGTTGAGGCCATGGGTCGCGCTCGCCACAGGAAGGATGTTTGCACGGCGTGTAGCGGAAACGTCGGTAGGCAGACCGGTTCCAGTTGGCATGATGGATGATACGGGTTTCAATGCCCTGTTCGCGCATCAGGGCGACCAGGCGGTCAATGTTTTCTGGTCGCGGGGTGGTGTAGAACTGGCGCATGCGACTGGCCTGGAGCTGGGTTTCGATGACGAACGAGAACTTCCTGCGTGCTGGAGGCAACCAGTTGGCCATCGCGACTAAAAATCCGGGTATGCGATAGCGTTCGCCCACCCTGGGCCATGGGGCTGTCAAATGATGACAGCATCCATTCGTTAAGACATGGCGCACGATGAAACCACAGTGCGTGGTCCAGGCTGGTCATCTGTACGTTCTTGTTTAGACAAGAAGCGTCATGCGGCAACCGGCTGGTGTCGATCCGGTGAAATTCAGAAGCGTAGGCGAGTCGCGCGCGGTGCTGCCTGGCGTTGTTCCCGGCCATTGGGCTACTAAGCCGGAACCAGATGTATTGAGCGGGGGTGTACTTAGCTGGATGTGATTCATTGCGTGCCAAAACCTGGCGAAATTCAAGTCGCAGTCTCGATGAAATTTCGGCCAGCTTGTCTGCAGATGGCGACCGTGCCGACCCCAGCTCTTCTGGGTTGGGTATATCAGACATGGTCAATGGGTGCTCAAAACCGTTTTCCCGTTGTTGGAACGAGAGTGTAGTATCAAGTATGGGCTGGCCGTGCTGAATCGCCGCTACGCGGCGCATTGAAAATCTACCGCCGACGCGGGTACGCTCCACATTATATATGATGGGGGCGCGTATATCACCAGGGCGCAGAAAATAAGCGTGCATGGAGTGCACCTCGCGCGCAGGATTGACGGTATATTGTGCTGCGATGAGGACCTGATCCAGCGCTTGGCCACCAGACACGCCATGGGTCTCTATATCCTGGCTTTGACCGCGAAACAGATCATCTTCCAGCGATTCAGGATGCAGCAGTTGCAATAGCGCTTTGACGTGCTGTGTGTTCATGACCGGTTTGGATCGATGTTGGGTTCTCCCCGGGGAAAGCGTTCCAGTTGGCAGCTTGCCAGTACGGTATCCCAGGGAAACAGTGCTCCAGGGTCGCATTTGCGTAGCACTTGCTGACTGGGGTCATCACTGGCCTGAACCCTTTCGGTGTCCAGATCTTCGTGGCCGCTGATGTAGCGCAGTTCGGGAAACTCTTCGCGCCATTGTTGCAGCCATGCGCAGAGGCTTGCAATCTGGACGTTGGTATAGGGTTCAGTCATCCTTTGTTGACGCGAATCGAACCAGTTGGGATAGCGGCCACGGTTGACCAGTTCAACACCAATGGAATCGGTGTTGTAGCCACGGGCATGGTAGGCGATGCGTGTGCCCGGTACGTAGCAGTAACAGTTACCGTCACGATTGATATAGTAATGGCCACTGTGTCCGGTTCCGTCGTCGTAGTGTGCACGTTCGCCGTAAGTGCGTGCTGTGGACAGGTCGGGTAACTCGGTGCAGTGAATGACCACCCGACGTATCAATGTGACAGCGCGCAGCGGCAACTGAGACACATAGGGCAGAGGCTGTTCGTGTACTGGTAGAGGCATGTGCGGATGGTACATGGGGAAACACAAACCAAAGTGTCGCATATTTGCCCGCTATGATGATGCCCTGTTCTTGCGTTTTGCTACGGAGATGATTATGCACGGTCACATTATTCTTTCGCATGGCTCGGGATCTAGCCCCGACGCCACCAAGGTCAGTGCGCTGGCTGAGCAGGCACAAACCTGGGGCTGGAATACGCAGCGACCGGATTTCCGTGAGGATGATGTACTCGGCTTCGCCAGCTCGGTGAAGCCGCGTCTTCACCGTTTAAGGCGTGCTATCGATGCAAGTCCGGTGCCGCCGGTTCTAGTCGGTTCCAGCATGGGTGCGTTTGTCTCTGGGCTGGTTTCGCTTGACGTTCCGGTGGCCGCCTTGTTCCTGCTAGCTACGCCCGCTGTGATCTCTGGTTATCCGCAGCCATTTGATCTGTGCGCTGACGTATCAGCCTGGTTTATCCATGGTTGGCGCGATGAGGTGTGTCCATACGCTGCCGTACAGGCTTTGGCGGCGTCACACCGTCTGCCCTTGCTGATGCTGGACGACGACCATCGCATGGGAAGTAGCTTGGATGTGATGATTGCCCAGTTTCGCTTTTTCCTTGAACATTTGGTAGGTGCGACTTGAATAGCTGGTTTGCTAGCTGCCCTAAAGGTTTGGAGTACCTGTTGCGCGATGAATTGATCGACCTGGGCGGAGGGGATGTCCACGAGGTGCTGGCTGGCGTGCATTTTTCCGGTCGTCTGGAAATGGCTTATCGCGCTTGTCTTTGGTCGCGTCTGGCCAGCCGGGTATTGATGCCACTGCTGACGTTTGATGCAGCGGATGATGAGGCCTTGTATGCGGGAGTCCAACGCATCGACTGGTCACTTCATTTGGCGGCGCATGCCACGCTGGCAGTTGATGCGCACACCACGCAAAGTACCCTAAATCATAGTCATTTCCTTGCACAACGCACGAAAGACGCAATAGTGGACCAGTTCCGTCAACGCAGCGGTGTACGCCCCAGGGTGGAGAGCGGTGAGCCAGATGTGCGTATCAACCTTCGGTTACGTCGCAATCGCGTTAGTTTGTCGTTGGATTTATCTGGTTCGCCGCTGCATCGACGTGGCTGGCGACAGGCTCAGGGAGATGCGCCATTGAAGGAAAATCTGGCTGCAGCCATGTTACTGCGCGCCGGTTGGCCGGAAATTTACGCCGCAGGCGGGGTGTTGCTCGATCCCATGTGTGGTTCAGGTACCTTGTTGATCGAAGGTGCGTGGATGGTTGCCGATGTGGCACCTGGGCTGCACCGTGAGTATTACGGTTTCTGGGGTTGGCAAGGGCACGATTTAGCCTTGTGGCGTGCTTTGCTTGACCAGGCCCGTCAGCGTGCCGATACCGGTTTGCGTGCCTTGCGTCCGTGTTTTTTTGGTGCGGACAGTAATCCAGATATGGTGCAGGTGACTCAGCGTAATGCCCAGGCTGCCGGTGTGGCTGGTTTTTTGACCCTGGGAAAACGCGATATTAGCCATACCGCGCCGCCAGAAGGTGCCACATCGGGATTGTTGATCACCAATCCACCCTACGGTGAAAGGCTGGGTGAGCGTGTCTTGATGCCGACACTTTATCGCACCATCGGTCATACTCTGCGCACACGTTTTACTGGCTGGTCTGCTGCTGTTTTGGCCGGCGATAGAGCACAGGGGAAAGCGTTGGCATTGCGTGCTGAGAAAAAGTATGTCCTCTACAACGGTGCGCTGGAGACGGTGTTGCTTATCTTTCCCTTGCATGCCCCACGGCCACAGGCATCGCAACCATTGACGCAGGGTGCGTTGATGTTGCACAACCGGCTAAAAAAAAACTGGCACCATCTACGCAAGCGACTTTATCGCGAGGGTATTTCCTGCTGGCGCAGTTACGACCGCGATCTGCCCGAATATGCGGTTGCTGTCGATGTCTATACGGATATACATGCCAAGCGTTACCTGCATATCCAGGAGTATCGTGCCCCGGCGCAGGTTGCCGGGGATCGCGCACGCGCGCGCCTGCGCGAAGTGGTACGGGTGGCCGGTGAGCTATTCGAGGTACCCCAGCAACGCATTGCGCTGAAAACCCGTCAGCGTGGCAAAGGTGGGGCCCAATACGGTCAGCTCGATCGGTGCGCGGAGTTTATTGAGGTGGAAGAAGGTGGCTTGGTATTTCGCATCAACCTGAACGATTACCTGGACACCGGCTTATTCCTGGATCACCGCCTGGTGCGCATGAAGCTACGTGAACTGGCCTTAGGACGACGCTTTCTTAATCTGTTTGCTTACACTGCTACGGCCAGCGTTTATGCCGCAGCAGGTGGTGCACGGAATACCACCAGCGTCGATTTGTCGGCAACTTATCTGGAATGGGCCTCACGCAATCTTGTCCGAAACCGGTTCACTGGTGCCCGGCATCGTCTGGTGCAAAGCGATGTGTTTACTTTTCTGAAACACGAACAGGGAATTTACGATCTTATTTATGTGGATCCTCCGACTTTTTCCAATTCCAGTCGCGCCGCAGACTTTGACGTACAGCGCACCCACGTGGCCTTGTTGCACGCTTGCGGTGATCGCCTGAGTGATCATGGCCTGATCGTCTTTTCCAACAACTTCCGGCGTTTCAGGCTCGAACAGGAGGCATTGGTGAAGCGTTTTGTAATTACCGACTGGTGCGTGCCCAGTATTCCTTTTGATTTTTCCCGACGTAGCGACATGCATGTCTGTTACTTGCTGCGTCTGCGCCATAACGGTGCAGATACAGCAAGTCTGGATAAATGATGTCCAGCTACCCGAACCGGCTTTTTTCGACATAAACAATAAGGTAGATGTTGTTTATCGATCACACTTTGTCCACTGCCGGTAGAATATTTTTTCATCCCCGTTTTTTATGCCTTCCGAATCAATTGATTCAATCTCTCCATAATATGTACCACTTCCACGGAAGCAGTGCACAGTATAGCTAGCATTTTGAATATCGATGTCGCCCTTTGAAGATAACTTCTCAACTGGGATCAAAGATTCGTCAGTCCATCCTTTTATGGCCGCATAAAAGGTGATCTGGTACTTCTCGTGCGGGTATGGAGTTTTACAATGAAGTTTGTGGATATTCATTTTCCAGTGATCATCATGGAGACTTTGGATATAAGCACTTGCAGTGCATGACATGGGGTTGTTTTTACTGCTATGACTGGCCAAGGCTGAAGTACATATCATGGCGCAACACACTAGAGGCAAACGACAATTTTTAGAGGCAAACGGCAATTTTCGTGGGTTCATGGTGTCTTACCTTGAGAAAACCTGAGTCAGGTTGGATCATTGTAACACTTATCGTGTTAATGCCATAGCTAGGGAACATCGTGGTATCGTGTGGCACGCATCAGGGGTGCCCGGTTAAGTTGCTTCGGATGAGCTTGGGCAGTGGCGCGGGTTTACCAGTGTCGGGATCTATCCACACCATCACCACATGTCCGTCGCAGTAGAGCACCCCATTGTCGCTGGCATCGAGCAGGCGGTGACCAATGCTTAAGGAGGTTTGCCCCAGGTGCTTGCCATACAACTGCACATGGATCTCTGCTGGCCACTGGATCGGACGGCGGTAATTGAGTACGGAAGCAGCCATGACCGATGTGGCTTGCTCATATTGCAAAGCAGGGATCTGGCTCATCCACTGCAGGCGAGCTTCTTCCAGGTAAGTAAGGTAGCTGGCATTGTTGACATGCCTGAAGGCGTCCAGGTCCCGCCAGCGTACAGAAATTTTGGCTGTGAACAGTGGCATGGCAGGGAAGGATTCCGTGTGGGACGCAGTTGAAACGGTTTTTTTTTCGTCTGTCTGGTAGTCCGTGATGATGGCCTGATCGCCAGATTGTGCGGGTTTGCGGGTGTCGCCAGAAGTCATGCTCATGCTATCTATCCACCTTAAGGAATCTCTGATCTATTCAGAGTCGGTAAAATACTAAAGCAAAAACCCCCCCCACCGCCATGAAGCAAACAACCATGAAGCAAACAACCTTCGCCTCGCTGGCCTTCGACCGGAAGAAGAAACAGACTCGCCGGGAGCGCTTCCTCGGCGAGATGGAGGC
>JAAXIA010000061.1 GCA_012270595.1 Rhodanobacteraceae bacterium
CACCTTTATCAGCGGTGTGGCTTCGCTGCCGCGGGTGGTTATTATGACGATGCATGATGTATCGTTAACGCCACTCAGGGTGGCAGCCGAACATGCCAATCCGCGCCCCGGTGAAAAGCTGATACTGCAAGGTACTGTCAAAACCTACCATTATCTTGATGATAGTGCCGAAGGAACCGGCAGTGTAGCCGGGAAAGGCAGGACTGGGAGGAGAGAATGACTTTTTCCGCTTCTGGAAGAGTTTTTCGCCTGGTAGGAGTCTGGTTGTTTCTCGCCACTTTTTTTGGGCTGGGCGGCTGTACGCATGATGTGTCTGACTTGCGTTCCTGGATTGCCTATCAACGCTCACTTAAAGGAAAACCACTCCCACCCTTGCCGATAATTAAAACTTTTGAGACTTTCAAATATGAAGACCAGCGTCTACGCGACCCATTTAGCCCGGCACCGAGTGAGAAGGTACCATCTTCTGGCCAGCATCATGGTCATTCCCCCAACAGGAATCGGCCCAGGCAACCGCTGGAAATGTTTCCCCTGGATAGTTTGAAGATGGTGGGAACGATAGGCCGTGCATCGCATATGCAGGCATTGATCGAAGATCCTGACGGTGTGATTCACCGTGTTGTGGCCAACGAATATATGGGACAGAACTATGGTCGGGTGATTGCAGTAGGCGCCGATCATGTCGACCTGATCGAACTTGTTTCTGATGACAATGGTGGCTGGATAAAACATCCTGCCAGCATCGCGTTGACGCTCGAGTAAGAACCGCTTATGACCGAGGCTGCTGCAATGACCAATCCGGCCCAATTTGACCCTGATTCGACACTTCGTATGATTCGGGGTGTCGTGGTGGCGCTCCTGTTGATGGTTGGTGTTGCATGGGCCAGCCATGCCTCAGGGGCGGCAGTGCTCAAGGACATTCAAACCGAAACCAGGCCGGGCGACCGTGTGGTTTTGCGGCTGGATTTTACTGGTGCAGTGGTACCGCAGCCGCGAGTTTTCGTAACCGAAGATCCGCCGCGCATCGCCATCGACCTCCCCGCCACGGTAAGCGCGACGGCGCGCCATATCCCGGTAAATAGTGGTGGTGTGTTAGGAGTGACGACTGTTTCGGCTGGTGGGCGTACCCGTGTTCTGGTTAAGCTCGTGCGCAGTTCAATCTACCAGATCGAGGCTCAGGGAAGCAGCCTGCTCCTTGTCATCAACAATGGCCAACAGAGTGCGACGGTCCCGAGCAGTGCCAATATCGACCCTTCCAAAACCCTGCCATCGGCAACCCATGGGCCGGTACTGACCAAGATTGACTTCAGACGTGATGCGCACGGCGCAGGTCAAGTGCTTGTGAGCTTATCTGGCCGTGGAGCGCAGATTACAGTGCGCCGAAAACAGAAGCGGGTCATTGTTGGAATTCGCCATGTGCGGCTTTCTGCCAGCCAGGTTGGGCGTCTGGGTGTTCTCGATTTTGCTACACCGGTACGTTTCATTACCACGCGCGCTACGCCCGTTGGCGCACATATGGAGATTGCGTTCAAGGGGGCGGTGAAAATCTCGTCTTATCAAACCGGAAAACAGTATGTAATCACCTTGGCTGCGAAGAAAAAAAACGGTGTAGTGGATACCCTCAAGAGGAGGGGGCATCCGGTGTATTCCGGTAATCGGGTAACCTTCAATTTTCAGAATATTCCGGTACGCTCGGCATTACAGTTAATTGCCGACGTATCTGGTCTTAACCTGGTCGCTGCCGATGCGGTACAAGGCAGCGTCACCTTGCGGCTGGTGAGTGTGCCTTGGGATCAGGCGCTGGATGTCATCCTGCGGGCCAAGAATCTGGACAAGCGTCGGGTTGGCAATGTCATCTGGATTGCACCACAGAAGCAGCTGGCCGAATATGAGCAACACGTTGCTGCCGCGCGCCTTGCCTCCGAGAATGGTGCCCCACTGATCATCAGCTATATCCCCGTCAGCTATGGCAAGGCCTCTGCCATAGCCAGGTTGTTGACCATGGGGAGCATGAAAGACAGCGGTGACTCAGGTGGTGGCAAGAGTGCCAGCCATGGGTTCCTGTCTGCACGCGGAAGCGTGTCTTTCGATAAACGTACGAACACCTTGTTGCTGAACGAGACTGCCGCCAAAACACTTGAGGTCCGCAAGCTGGTCGCTAAGCTGGACCGACCGGTGCGCCAGGTGCTGATTGAATCACGCATTGTGGTCGCAACGGATGATTTTGAGCGCGATCTTGGTGTGCAATGGGGCTGGCACCGCACCAAGGGCGATAGCCAGAGAAGCACTATCACTACAGGTGGATTCCAGGTGAATTTGCCGCTTCCCGTGGCTGGCACGAGCGGTGCCTTGGGCGTGAGTATCCTTGGAAAAAACTATAATCTGAAACTAGAGCTTGCTGCTGCGCAGACCGAGGGGCGCGGTGAACTGATCTCAAGTCCACGTGTGATCACTGCTAACCAGCAAGAAGCAACCATCAAGCAGGGTCAGCAGATTGGCTATGTCACCCATGAAAGCAGCTCTGGTCAGGCTACTACCTCGGTGCAATTTAAGGAGGCCGTGCTGGAGCTTGATGTGACGCCGACTATTACAGCGGACAATCGCATTTACTTGGGCATCAAGGTCAAGAAAGATGCCTTGCAGAAACTGGTCACTACGCCAAATGGTCAGGTGCCGCTCATTTCCACCCGCTCGGTGAACACCTCGGCGCTGGTGGACAACGGTCAAACCGTGGTGTTGGGTGGCATCTACGAAATCAACAAGAACGAAACCGTGATGAAGGTTCCGGGTTTGGGTGATATTCCAGTTTTAGGCGCGCTCTTTCGCAAGATTATCCGGAAAAAAAACAAGGCTGAACTGCTGATTTTTGTGACCCCACGCATACTGGGCGATAACGCCTGAGGAAGCTTAAAATACCGACCATCACCACGCCTTTGATTGGAGTGGTGGCGATTGGCTGCCTTTAGTTGCCGGGTTGCCACTTCGGATGACATGTTGCCTCCCGAAACAATGCTTCGCCGCGTTCATTTATCCATAGGTCAGCTACGGCCACCAGTTCTTCACCGGCATAGATAAGAGGGCAGGCATGACGTTGCCAGGGTGGCAGGGAGGCTTGCTGGAATAATTTGCGCAAGCGGCGTGTATGTGCATCACCGATCGGTTTGATGCGCTCACCGCCACGGCGTAAACGCACGCTAAGAGGAGCTTCCAGGCGTACGCCTGACCTATTCAAACTTAAATATCCGCCATCAGGGAGCTGAAGTGTTTCTCCCTGCCAGGAACATTGCCAATTACGTGCAATCGGCGGTAAGGGTGAGTGTGCCCATAGCCGATTTTTCCAGATATGTATTTCGGTCCCGTGCCATCGGATGCAGGGCAGGCGATCAGATCGTGCTTGGCACTGTTTTTGAATCTGTTGTCGTTGGGCGCTGGTAGGGGCAGGCAAGTGGTGACTGTACAGCCAGTGATCGAGCAGGGGTTCACGCAGTGCCGACACCAGCGCGAGCCAGCCTGACAAGGAAAGACTGCCATCCTCGGCATTGTATAGCGACTCAAAGGCAGGTAGCCACTGCATACGGAGCGCATCCGCGGCATTGCGGCAGTGCATTGCACTATGCAAAATGGAGTCGGTAGCTTGTGGCCAGTGGCTGTTCAATCGTGGCAGGATCTGTTGGCGTAGGTAGTTGCGTGATAGCCTGGTGTCGGCATTGGAAGGATCAATGATGTAGTCCAGCTGCAGGGCAAGAAGATAACGACGCAATGATGCGCCTGAAATTGCGAGCAAAGGACGCCAAAGCTGGCCTTTGCCGAGCGCACGCTGTGCCCGCATACCACCAAGACTTTCTGGCCCGCCACCGCGCAGAAGCTTAAGCAGTACCGTTTCAATCTGGTCATCGCGATGATGGGCCAGAAGTAACCATTCGTCTTTGGCGAGCGCTTGTTCAAAGGCTTGATAGCGCGCGCGTCGTGCCGCAGCTTCCAGGCCTTCACTGCTCTGCTGATTAACTTGAGCCCGAGATACCGTGCAGTGCATATTTAAACCGGCGCACACATGCTGGCAGTGTATAGCCCAGTTTGCACTATCGGCATGCAGGCCGTGGTTTATATGCAAGGCGCGCAAGCCACAGTGGCGTGCACCAGGTAGCTGGGCCAGAGCATGCAACAATGCTGTGGAATCAGGACCGCCACTGAAGGCTACACACAGAGACACCCTCGGCATGCTTTGCAGGCAGTTATCCAGATACGCAGGCAAGCAGTCGCCAGCTTCTGGCGGCTTATCACCATGGTAGGTGGAATTGAAGGTCATGGTCACGATCTGTTAATAATATCGCGCCGATACACTCCTTAACGGCTCAAGGGGTGAGGGATAACCTGGTAAGGCGCGCTCCTGTGTGTGGAGTGTTGGGTTTCCCGGCGCCGGGTGGAGATGAGAAGACTCACATGACATGGATATTTAAGCGTGGATAACGCCGCAAGTGCGTAGGCGCTGATAGCGCGCCTCCAGTAGTTTTGAGATGGGCATTGCCTGTAGTGTATCGAGCTGGTTTAGCAATACAGCCTTGAGGCGTATAGCGATAGCGTGAGGGTTGTGGTGAGCGCCGCCTAGTGGTTCACGAATAACCTTGTCCACCAACCCAAGTTCGTGCAGGCGTGGGGCTGTGATGCCCAGTGCTTCTGCGGCATCGCGGGCTTTTCCGGCATTTTTCCACAGAATCGAGGCACAACCTTCTGGTGAGATTACCGAATAGATGGCGTACTGCAACATGTTCAACCGGTCACCTATACCTATGGCAAGTGCACCGCCAGACCCTCCTTCACCAATGACGGTGCAAATTACCGGTATTTTTAGTTCTGCCATCGCGCGCAGATTGTCAGCAATGGCCGCACTTTGACCGCGTTCCTCGGCACCGATGCCAGGATAGGCGCCAGGGGTATCAATGAATGTCAAGAGTGGCAGCCTGAAGCGTTGAGCCAGCTGCATCAGGCGCAGCGCTTTGCGGTAGCCTTCCGGGCGTGGCATGCCGAAATTACGGTAAACCTTATCCTTGGTGTTACGTCCTTTCTGATGACCGATAACCACCATGGGTCGACCGCCGATACGCACAAGTCCACCCACAATAGCTGGATCGTCGGCGTACATGCGGTCACCGGCCAGCTCGTGAAATTCATCACAGATTGTCCCAAGATAGTCCAAGGTATAGGGTCGTGCTGGGTGGCGTGAAAGCTGGGTAATTTGCCAGGCATTGAGATGGCGGAAGATTTCGGCTGTCTTGCGTTTCATCTTCCGGCGTAAAAGACGCACTTCTTCATCGATATCGAGTACTCGTCCGCTGCCAACACGACGCAGTTCTTCGATTTTTGTCTCCAGCTCGGCAATGGGTTGTTCGAAATCGAGAAAGTTGGGTTTCATTCATACACATGGTGATCAATGGCTGGTCATTATAGCCGGATACCCAAAAGGCAGAAATGATCTTCATCATTCAGATATGCGGTTTATTTAGTTACAAATGCGCATAAGCTGACGTAACAACCTGGGAATATGCACTTTATGGTTTTTTCGAGACGTCCATAGACGTGCGCATCTTGTGCTGGCAAACCATTGACATAGCAAAAAAACAAGTCACACTTCCGCCAGGTAGACAGATGCACCTGGTATCCGGAACTTCTTCGAACTGTGCGCGAGCACAAGCGGCTGGCCTGTTTCATGGAACTGATTCGTAACTTCTCCATCATCGCTCACATTGACCATGGCAAATCGACGCTGGCTGATCGCATTATCCAGCTCTGTGGCGGCCTGACTGAGCGCGAAATGGCGCAGCAGGTGCTGGACAATAACCCTATTGAGCGTGAACGTGGCATTACCATCAAAGCCCAATCGGTTTCGCTGCCTTACAAGGCACGCGATGGCAAGACCTATCATCTCAATTTCATTGATACCCCGGGGCATGTCGATTTTTCCTACGAGGTGAGCCGCTCACTGGCCGCCTGCGAGGGCGCGCTGCTGGTGGTCGATGCAGCGCAAGGTGTGGAAGCACAATCGGTTGCCAACTGTTATACCGCCGTTGAGATGGGGTTGGAAGTGGTGCCGATACTTAACAAGATTGATCTGCCTACTGCCGATACTGATAAAGTCAAAGATGAAATCGAGGCGATCATTGGAATTGATGCGGCCGATGCGGTGGCCGTGAGTGCGAAGACCGGTGTCAATATGACAGAGGTGCTGGAGGCCATCGTGGCGCGCATCCCGCCGCCCAGGCCAGGAGCGACCGATAAGCTGCAGGCTCTCATTATCGATTCCTGGTTTGATAACTATCTTGGTGTCATTTCGCTGGTGCGTGTGATGCAGGGAGAGATTAAATCAGGGAACAAGCTTCTGGTCATGTCCACAGGACGTAGTCACGAAGTGAGCGAGGTCGGCGTATTTACGCCCAAACGCAAGAAGCTGAACAAGCTTTGTGCCGGCGAGGTGGGTTGGATCAATGCCTCCATAAAAGATGTGCACGGTGCCCCGGTGGGGGATACCCTAACCCACACAGAGGCTCCGGCTGCGCAGGCGTTACCCGGCTTCCAGACCATGCAGCCGCGCGTGTTTGCCGGATTGTTTCCGCTCTCTGCGGAGGATTATCCGGCTGTGCGTGAAGCCTTGGACAAGCTGCGTCTGAACGATGCCGCTTTGTTTTTTGAACCCGAGTCCTCTGAAGCCATGGGGTTTGGCTTCCGTTGTGGTTTTCTCGGTATGCTGCACATGGAGATTGTGCAGGAGCGCCTGGAACGCGAATACAATCTCGACCTGATTACCACAGCACCCACTGTGGTTTACCAGTTATTGTACCCCGATGGTAGCACGGTGTTGCTGGATAATCCGGCCAGGTTGCCAGCATCAGCCAAAATAACCGAGACCCGTGAACCGATTATAGCTGCCAGCATTCTTGCACCGCCTGATTACGTAGGAAATATCATTAGGCTATGTGAGGAAAAGCGTGGTGTGCAGCATTCCATTCAGTATCTGGCCAGCCAGGTGCAGATTACCTATGAATTGCCCTTGGCCGAGGTGGTGCTTGATTTCTTTGATCGCCTAAAATCGGTAACGCGCGGTTACGCTTCCATGGATTACCATTTTGAGCGTTTTGAAGCAGGACCGTTTGTGCGGGTGGATATACGCATCAACGGTGAGCGCGTGGATGCGCTTAGTTCAATTGTGCACCGCAGCCAAGCTGATCGCCGTGGTCGCGATCTGGTGGAACGGATGAAAGATCTGATCCCGCGGCAGCAATTTGATGTCGCCATTCAGGCTGCTATTGGTGCCCAGATCATTGCGCGCTCCACCGTCAAAGCGTTGCGTAAGAATGTACTGGCCAAGTGTTATGGTGGTGATGTAAGCCGCAAGAAAAAGTTATTGGAGAAACAGAAGGAAGGCAAGAAGCGTATGAAGCAGGTAGGTCGGGTGGATATTCCGCAGGAAGCCTTTCTGGCTGTACTGAGAGTGGACAAATAAACACGTAAGTTTGAAGGAGCATGGCATGGAGTACGATTTCTCGGCAATTTTGTTGACCTTAACCGTCCTGTTTGGTGCGGTGTGGGCTTTTGATCGCCTGTTTATGTACAAGAAGCGCAAGGCACGTTTTGCGGCGGAAGATAAATCATACCGTGATCCCATTGTAGTGGAGTGGGCACGCTCGCTGTTTCCTGTGGTGTTGGTTGTGCTGGCTTTGCGTAGCTTTGTGGTCGAACCGTTTCGTATTCCTTCCGGTTCGATGATGCCCACACTTGATGTAGGCGATTTTATTCTGGTTAATAAGTTCGCTTATGGGTTGCGTTTGCCGGTGTTCCATACCAAGTTTCTAAGTACTGGTGATCCAGAGCGTGGAGACGTGGTGGTGTTCCGCTGGCCCGGTTTTACTTGTCACAGGCCCGATGGCAAGGTCGAGCATGGTGGTGATCCTGCATGCACAACACCGGTTCCAAGGCAGGACTGGATCAAGCGCATCATTGGCCTTCCCGGGGACACGATTGAGGTGCATGACAGCCAGATCAGCATTAATGGCAAACCCGTGACCGCCACAAAAATTGGACCATTTAAGGGCAATCCAGCGCGTGCCGCTGACAATCTATTGATGTCCTTTGACGCGACCATCTGGAACGAACATTTGGGCAAAGTGAGCCATCTGGTTGCACGTATGCCTAGCCGTGGTCTGACACCACCCATCCCTAATGACCGCGTTCCGTCACTGGTTCCTGAGGGTTGCTATCTGGTGATGGGGGATGACCGTGAAAACAGTGAAGACAGCCGTTACTGGGGATGTATGCCGGAAACAGCACTGGTAGGCAAGGCGTTTTTGATCTGGATGAGCTGGCGCGGATGGGGTACCGGCGGCATAGATTTCCATCGCATTGGCAAGTCAATTCGTTAGGTTGACCTCGCTTAAGGTGGGTGGGTAACAGGTGACAGGCAAGCCACGCGCTGCTTGCCTGTCATGGAAGGATGCTGGCTATAACAGTGCACTTAAGCCTGTTTAAGGGACGGATTGGCGAGCATGTGGTTACACAAACATCGACAAACGGGATCGAATAGCCTATGAAATCGAAGCAAAGCGGGGTGAGTCTTGTTGTTTTTCTCGTTATGGTCGTCATGGCGCTTTTTTTCGTTTACATGGCGGTAAAGCTCGTACCTGCCTACGCCAAGTACCTGGATCTGGTACATGTCATGAAACAGGAAACCAGGGACAATGTGAACGGAAAAACGCCGCAACAGCTTCGAAGTAAACTGTTACACAGCTTTAGCCTGCTCTACGTGGATGATAGCCTCATCAAACGCGGGAACGTCACTATCACACGCAAACACGGTGTTAATTGGTTGAATGTTTTCTACGATAAACAGGTTCCATTTATGTACAACATTGACTTACTTATTCATTTCAGAAAGAGCCTACCCTTGCACGGTAACATGGCGTATTAATGCGGTGTTGTTGAACTACCATTTCCGTAATCCCGCATTGATCGAGCTGGCCTTGACCCATTGCAGCATGGGCAAGCCAAACAACGAGCGCCTGGAGTTCCTTGGCGATGC
>JAAXIA010000051.1 GCA_012270595.1 Rhodanobacteraceae bacterium
AGGGTGGCCCGATGTCAAAACACGAGCAGGAAGCATTCCGGCAATCCCGCTGGTTTCGGGAAAAACTCCAGGTTCGGGTCGCTGACGAAAAAGCAAAAGTGCTTGATCTCGAAGTCCCTGACATCAGTCGTTATACGGCACGTCTCTACGCAGACATCGTAGGATCAGGGTTGGACAGCCCTGCGGCAAAAAAAGCCGCTATAGACCGGATCCTGTCGCAGGACCTGTCACGTCCCAGCCAGAAGGTTCCGCCTAGGTAAACACCCCGCCCCCGCGCTTGGCTGCATCACGGGCCGTAATGCGTGGCCTTATCAAACCGCTTGATCTTATCATTTGCAGGGAGACTCGCCATGCTTCAGCAATTACCTGCCGTGGTCGTTTTCTTGAACGTAGTGCTGCTATGGGGCACGATGATCTACGTCGGCCACACGCGCCGAAAGTTTGCCATTAAAGCCCCGGCAACCAGCGGACACCCGGGTTTTGAACGCGCCTACCGGGTACAGATGAATACATTGGAAGGCAGCGTGATGTTCCTGCCTGCACTGTGGCTTGCCACGCACTACGGTTTTTCTGTCTGGGCAAGTGCCGCGGGTTTGGTCTGGATTATTTGCCGACTGTGGTACGCCTTCAGCTATGTTAAGGATCCTGGCTGCCGCGAGTATAGCTTTTTGCTTGCTATGCTTGCCTGGTTTGCCATCGTGGTGATGGCTTTTATCGGGTTGCTTCGCTCCCTAGTAACGGCCTGATGTCACGCAGCAACAAAGCATGTTCTTGCCGGTTACGCTGGAAAGTATCAGCAGGCAAACAGGTTGTCTGGTATATACCAAGCCACCACGAGCAGCAAAGGCCTTTACCGCAATCACCTGGTACAGGCTCTGCGCTGGGACTGATTGCACTGTACTTTCTGCTACAGATCGTGCTGAGTGTGATTGTTGGTCTGGGGGCAAGCTTGATTACCAAGCAACCACGGCAGGCAATAATGACCCTGAATGTGGTCATTGCCTTGCCTTCGGCAGCTAGTGCGGTTTTGTTTTTTATCTACCGTTTGTGGCCGCAGCTATGGTCACTGTCAACGCCGCCCGGTCTGGGTCTATGCCAGTCCAAAGCGCCTGGTTTCTACCTGGTCGGGATCGTGTTTGGTCTGGGATTTCCGGTGCTTGGAGGTCTGCTCACCCGTTGGTTGAGCCATGGTCACTTGGTGCTCCAGAACGTCACCGAGCTTGGTCGCCACGCCGGTCCAATACTGCGCATTGTCCTGGCGCTAGTTGTGTCAAGCATTGGACCGTTGGTGGAAGAGGTGCTTTTTCGCGGCGTTTTGCTGTCGGCCTTACTTAGGTGTTTACCGGTTCATCTGGCCGTGCTGGGGGGCACCTTGCTCTTCAACGCAGTGCACTTGCCTGGTTTGTATTTTCAGTGGTACGCGCTACCAGCACTGATGCTCCTGGCATTGGCACTATGCTGGTTGCGACTCACATCCGGCTCCTTATGGCCCGCCGTGCTGGCCCACAGTCTCAACAACACCATGGTGATACTACCTTGGCTGCTAAACACTAGTGGGTTGCACAGCTGAGATCACGACATCAGTTAAGCCAAGCCACGCGCGCGCAGCAGGCCCATCGTTTCAAAAAGTGGCAAGCCCATCACGCCCGAATAGCTGCCTTCCAGATGCGCAATCAGTGCCGCGCCACGCCCCTGGATCGCATAAGCTCCAGCCTTGCCGAAGGGTTCACCACTGGAAACATAAGTGGCAATACGCTCTTCATCCAGGCTGGCGAAACGTACTTGCGAGAAGCAATGGGCACACTGCTCACCATCGGCTCCAATCAGCCACACCACCGATAGCACGGTGTGGCTGCGACCGCCGAGCAGCTGCAACATCCGGCGCGCGGCAGCGGCATTGGCTGGCTTGCCGAGCACCTGGTTATCCAGCAGCACTTCGGTATCAGCCCCCAGTACCCAGGCAACAGACTTCCCTGGGCACTGTTTGAAACCAGCAAGCGCCTTGTCGCGTGCGACCCGGCTCACATAATCGTACGCGGTTTCACCCATCGCAGGACACTCGGGTATAACTACCTTGAGTAACCGAAAATCCACACCCATCTGTTCCAGCAACTGGCGACGACGTGGGGACTGCGAGGCAAGATACAACATGATGGGTATGACCATTGCAGATAATGAGCAAAACAGCGGCTGTGCAGAAGACGGATTGACTACCTTCAGGAACGGTGATAGGGATGCCCGATTGTCATGGTCGTTGCGCGGTATAACTGTTCAACCACCACCAGGCGCACCAGCATATGCGGCAGGGTAAGTGGCCCTAACGACCAGCATTGATCCGCGCGCATCAATACTTCATCAGTGTGTCCATCCGGCCCGCCTACCAGAAATGCCAGGTCGCGCCCGGCCAGGCGCCATGTCGTCCATTGCGCGGCCAGATCTTGGCTGGACCAAGGCTTGCCGCGCCCGTCCAATGCTACCACGTGGTTGTCTTTAGGTAAGGCCGCCAGGATGGCGGCCCCTTCATCGCGCAACGCACGCGTGGTATCGTGTCCTTTGCCACGTAGCCCACTTTTCAGTTCAGTACAGGTCAGGGGCAGCGTATGCGTCAGCCGTTTGCAATACTGGGCAAAACCTTCAGCCACCCAGCCTGGCATGCGCTCGCCGATAGCAATGAGCCGCGCCTTTATCACCATGCACCTCTCTACACACCTTGCCAACCCGTACATGGCATACATGGCTATAGCCATCGCTCGGGATTACTCAGGCAGTGGTCTGCCTTAAGCGGCCACACACTGGGGCCTGGGCACTATCCAGATCGCGCCCATGTTCTCCCGGTGCCCACAAACGCTCTAGACCGTAGAACTCACGGATGCGTGGCAGCATCAGATGAACAATCACATCACCCAGGTCAACCAGTACCCATTCACCTTCCTTTTCACCCTCTACACCCAAGGGTATCACTCCGATTTTTCTGGCGCATCTGACCACCTCATAGGCCATGGATTGAACATGACGTGCAGAAGTACCGGAAGCCACCAGCATGAGATCAGCGATAGATGTCTTGCCGAGAACGTTGATCTTGCGGATATCCTTGGCTTTCATCTCTTCCAGTGCACGAAGGACGGCCTCGCTCAGGGTGGTCGTGGATGCGGGAGGAGTATCGCGCTGTGTAGTCATCTTTTTAAAAATCAAGTCCTCAAGCAGGAGGATCGGGCGCATCATACCGCAGGGTCGTAAGTATATCGCCAAAAGAGCTAACTGTTGCACAGCTACCAGCAGGCTAATACGTGACGACTTGCAGCAGTTTCATGACGCAATCGACCACATATCACGCAGTAATAAACGCGGACTTTCACGCCCTTGCCATTGGTTGATGACCAGCTCGTAGGCGGCATGCATCTGTGTTGGAGGCGGCAGGTTGCGGTGGGCGTTAAACATCACCGCGGGTAGCAGTGCACCATCGCGGGGGTCACGCAGCTGTAAGCGCAGATGCTGCTTCCCCATCACTTTCCAGTGAACACACTCGAATACATTATCAAAAACCGGTGCGGGAAAAGCCTGCCCCCACGGTCCACCATCGCGCAATTGACGCGCCAGATCCAGGGTAAAACTTCCGGCATGCAGCTCGCCATCGCTGTAGACTACGGCATGTAAGGATTCTGGTGTCATCCGTTCACGGGCTATACGATCAAAGGCCTCAGCAAAACGCGGGTAGTCGGCACTTTTCAGGCTTAAGCCTGCCGCCATGGCATGGCCTCCAAAGCGCTCGATAAGGCCTGGGTGACAGGTGTCGATCGCCGCCAGCGCATCACGCAGATGGAACCCGGTAATAGAGCGTCCTGAACCACGCAAGTGCTCGTTATCCTTGGTGCTAGCCGGAGCAAAAACAACCACCGGTCGGTGCAGGCGCTCCTTAAGCTTCGATGCCACCAAGCCCACCACGCCGGCGTGCCATGTAGGTTCATACAATGCGACACCGATCGCATCGCTGGGAACCACCATTGAAGCCATGATCTCGGCTTCGGCCACCATATCGGCCTGCAATGCGCGACGTTCGCGATTGATGGCATCGAGTTGCTGCGCAAGATAACCTGCTTTCCGGGCATCTTCAGTGAGCAGGCATTCCACACCCATGCGCATGTCTTCCAGACGCCCTGCCGCGTTTAAACGCGGACCAATACTGAAAGCTAAATCAGTTGAACAAAGGCTAGAAGGGTCGCAGCGACTCACTTCCACCAGAGCACGCATGCCAGCACAGGCTCGCCCCTGGCGGAGTCGCTTAAGACCTGCATCAACCAATATGCGGTTATTGAAATCCAGTGGTACCAGATCGGCAATGGTACCGAGCGCCACCAGATCCAGCAGACTGGATAAATTCGGCTCTCCGTGTGCAAAATCATGGCTCTTACGCAAGCCGGCACGCAAACCCAGAAGCAGGTAAAACATGACACCGACGCCGGCGAGCATTTTGCCGGGGAAGGGATCACCGACCAGGTTTGGATTAACAATGGCATCACACTGCGGCAACTGTGCACCGGGTAAATGGTGATCGGTAACAATCACCCGAATACCACGTTCACGGGCTGCCGCAACACCCTCCACGCTGCTTACACCGTTATCCACCGTCATCAACAGACGCGGTGCCGGCTCCAGGGAGGCTACCAGTGCTGGACTCAGCCCATAACCATGCATGAAGCGATTGGGTACTACGTAATCAACATGCCGTGCCCCCAGCATACGTAAACCACGTACAGCTACTGCCACGCCAGTTGCTCCATCGCAGTCATAATCACCGGCAATCAGGATGGACCAGTCCTCACGGATGGCGAGCATCAGTAGCTCCACTGCGTGCTTAAGCCCGCCAAGGGCATGCGGTGGCAACAGATGCTTGAGCCGGTGCGTCACCTGTTGCGGCTCGAAGACACCTCGCGCGGCGTAGATTCGCTGCAATACCGGATGCACCTCACTACCCCAACCCCTCGGCATGCCTTGCAAGACACGTCGACGCAGCGGAGGTCGCTGTCTGGACGGGCCGTTCAAGGTGTTCCCCCGTGCCAGAGGCGCAAGCGATGCCAGGGTTGGTGCAGCCAGCGTTCACCGCTGGCAAAACGCAAGACGAGCGTCTGGCGTCGCATCAACGCCCACAACGAGGGCCACCAGTAACATTCAATGCGTGTCATTGATTCACCGTGCAGGTCAATCAGCCACCCTGCGGAAGCAGAGGCTAAGTTCTTGGGTGAACAATGAAGATGCGACAGCCCGGCATGGGCGGCGAGTGCCTTAAGCAGCATGTGTTCAGTAAATACACCATCAAAAAGACTATGCAGCTTTGCGGGCAATATCCCACTACCCCAGAACCATACGCTGTTTACTTGTGGTTTCCTGGCAGCACGACGCGCAGCATTAACCGGATGCTGGTGCAAAAGCATCTGGATATCGTTTAGCAGTACGCGCCAACGACGCCCTTCCGTACCGGCAGGCAAATGGGTGTATAAGTCCTCCCCCAGGGCCTGTTCAGGGGTGGAAAAATGTGGCACAGAGGTATCTTTTGACAGGCGCAGATGCCAGTGCTCAGGTGTTGAGACCTCAAGCTGCACCCCGGCTTGGGCGAAAACTGGAGACAGTGTCTCGGTAAAGCGAAGGGCCTCTTCCATAGAAAGTTGCATCTGGGCATAGGCCATCAGGCGCACACCGGTCATGTCTGGCTCTACCCAGACCGGATCGGCACACAACCAGTTGGCGTCACCAGCGTCACCCGCAAGCCACTGGCGGGTGAGTGC
>JAAXIA010000067.1 GCA_012270595.1 Rhodanobacteraceae bacterium
ATTGAGCAGTTCGAAGCCCAGTTCATGATTGGTCTTGGCGACTTTCTCATGTACACGGCCGTCGGCGGCGCGGCGCAACTGGTGGACGGCGCGCTAGGCATGACTTACGGCGTCACATCTGCCAGCATGCTGATGGGGCTGGGCATGCCTCCAGTGCTGGCTAGCGCCAGCGTGCATTACGCCGAGACGCTCACCATCGGCGCTTCTGGTCTCAGTCACCTTTGGGCCCGCAACGTACGCCGCGATCTATTTCTGGCACTAGTCATCCCCGGTGCCATTAGTGTGCTGATTGGTTCACAGCTACTGATGCACCTAAGCACGCATTGGGTCCATATCGCGCTGATTCCCTACCTTTTTGTTATCAGCCTGATCCTTTTGCTTCGCACTTTTAACTACCACACATCGTATCGGAGCGATGTGCCTCGCATAACCAAGGCACTAGGTTTTGTCGCCGGTTTTGTGGATGCCATCGGTGGTGGGGGCTGGAGCGCGATCACCGTAACAACACTGGTCGCACGCGGAATGGAGCCGCGTTACGTTATCGGTAGTGTGCATCTGGCCAAGGGAATAGTAAGTGCACTGGCCAGCATCAGTTTTCTGCTTAGTGTGGGTGCAGGCAAGCCTGGTGTTGTCGCCGGTCTGATTACCGGGGGCATCGTGGCTGCGCCCTTTGGCGCACTGCTGGTCCGGCGCCTTCCAGCGCGTATTGCAACCTTGCTGGCCGGTCTGGCCGTTTTGGCTGTGAATGTACGCAGCGTAATCATGCTGCTGTGTTGAACGTATGGTTTTAAATCAGAAGCCATGAGCGGACGTTACAATGTCGTTATGGCTACGATCTCTTCCTACCACCGCGGTCTGGCTCTGGAGGTGCGCGGTTCCAGAAACCAGATTCTGGGTATTTCACCCGGTCGGTTTCTGCATGATTACTGGCAGAAAAATCCCTTGCTGATTCGTCAGGCTTTTCCTGACTTTATGCCGCCCATCGAACCGGATGAGCTGGCTGGTCTGGCCTGTCAGGACGGTGTACTGGCGCGGCTGATAAGTCATGATGCAGTGGGTAAGCACTGGAAAGTCAAAAACGGCCCCCTGACTGAGAGCGATTTTGCACATACCGGTGATGCCAACTGGACACTGCTGGTGCAAGACGCGGACAAGTGGGATGCCGACGTCGCTACCTTGTTGGCATCCTTTGACTTTCTACCCAGCTGGCGCATGGACGATATCATGATTTCCTACGCAGATCCGGGTGGTGGCGTAGGACCGCATGTAGACCAGTATGATGTTTTTCTATTGCAGGGGCTGGGTCAACGTCACTGGGCTATCAGCGATGATCCGCATGCGCCCAAGGATAGTAAACCGGATCTGGAACTGAAACAGCTTGAGCATTTTGAGCCAACACATGCATGGCTGCTGGAACCCGGTGATATGCTCTACCTGCCGCCGGGAATAGCCCACCATGGCGTGGCGGTCAGCGCGCCGTGTATGACCTTCTCGGTGGGCATGCGGGCAGCTTCACAGGCTGAGCTTATTACCGATTTGGCCGATTATCTTGCCGATCGCCTGCATGAGGAGCAGCGTTACAGCGACCCTGATCTCGAGCCGGCGCGTCATGCCGGTGAAATTGACTCCAGCGTCATATATCGCCTGAAGGCCGCCCTACCCCTTGCTTCCACACTGGACGACGAAATGCTCTACGACTGGTTTGGTCGCTTCATTACCCGTTACCGTAGTGCACAGACTCCAGCAACACCAGAGCGGACCTTAAGTGCCTCGGCACTTAAGAAGCGCCTCTTAGCTGGCATGCAATTAATGCGTCACCCCTGGGTACGGATGGCCTGGAGTCGTCACAGGAACAAAGTCACGCTCTATGCCAATGGTCTGGCCTGGCCAGCGACAATGGAAATGGTTGTGTCTTTGTGCCAACAGCGTTGTTTTAGTCCACGCAGCACACTCAATGATACCGAACAGGCCCTGCTTCTGGCGCTGGTTAATGAAGGATATCTGGTGCCGCATGACTGGTTGGAGTCATAGAGCACTACTGTTGTCGGCCAGCGCAGCCAACGTTATAATCGCCACGTTTCTTCATCGGCGGTCCGGGCCAACTGTGTAACCGCTGCGGGATTTCTTTATCTACCGGTGGTGATGTGAGCGCGAATCTGACTCGTCAATTCCTTGAGTCTTCTGAACTGGCTGCCGGTAACGCTGATTACGTTGAGTCTTTATACGAGGCCTGGTTGGCTGATGCTAGCTCGGTTTGTGCACCTTGGCGTCACTATTTTGAGCACTGCAAAGGTCAGGATGCAGCAGAGGTGTCGCATGCTGCGGCGATTGCCCGCATTCAGACGGCGCAAAAGCAGCGGCACACCACACCACTGCCACTTAACGATGCGCATGCACGTAAGCAAGCCGGTGTTTTGCGCCTACTCACTGCGTTTCGTTCACGCGGTCACCTGGCGGCCAGACTCGATCCCCTAAACCTCATTGATCGCCCACCGCCGCCTGACCTTGGGTTGGCTTTCCATCATCTCAGTGATCATGACCTAGATAGTGAATTTGACTGTGGTACGTATGCTGGCGGTGGGACACGCCTCAGCCTGCGTGAGCTGTGGGCGCGGCTGAAAAACCTCTACACCGGAAGCATCGGTGCCGAGTTTATGCACATTAGTGACCACACCCAGCGCAACTGGATATACACCCGACTGGAAAAAGCTAACGGTAATCATGGGCTGGATACAGTCAGCAAGAAGCGCGTGCTTAAAGATCTTACCGCTGCCGAGGGTCTGGAGCGTTATCTCCACACCCGCTATGTCGGTCAGAAGCGCTTTTCACTGGAAGGTGGTGACAGCCTGATCCCACTGATTAATGACATTGTTCATGCTGCGGGTGACAACGGAGTCAGAGAACTGGTCATCGGCATGGCTCACCGTGGCCGCCTGAACATGCTGGTAAACATTCTTGGCAAGCCGCCAAAGAGCCTGTTTAACGAGTTCGAGGGTCATATCGAGCATAGTAACGACCCCATTCATACCGGCGACGTGAAATACCACATGGGTTTCTCCGCCGATGTGAAGACGCCCGGAGGTAATGTGCATGTTGCCCTGGCTTTTAATCCCTCACATCTGGAGATCGTCAATCCTGTCGTGGCCGGATCGGTGCACGCGCGTCAAGCCTTCCGCCACGATACCAACCATCAGCACTCCATTGCCCTACTGGTGCATGGTGACGCAGCTTTGGCAGGTCAAGGTGTGAACATGGAGCTTTTCAACATGTCACAAGCCCGTGGCTTTGCCATCGGCGGCAGCCTGCATGTCGTGGTGAATAACCAGATTGGCTTCACCACCTCCAACCCGCAAGATGCGCGCTCTACCATGTACTGCACTGATCTGGCCAAGATGATCAATGCGCCAGTGTTTCACGTCAATGGTGACGATCCAGAAGCGGTGATCGAGGTGACACGTCTTGCCTATGCGTTCCGCAAGACCTTCCGCAAGGATGTGGTCATCGACCTGGTTTGCTACCGTCGGCATGGGCATAACGAAGCCGATGAGCCATCAGCCACGCAACCGGTAATGTACCAGCACATCAAGAAACACAAAACGCCACGTGCGCTTTATGGCGAACAATTGATTCGAGAGGGTGTCATCGCTGCGGACGAAATGCAGAAACTGATGGAAGCTTATCGTGCACGTCTCGAAGCGGGAAAACCAATGACGGCCTTAACTCCCTCACCGCTTAACAACATCCACATCGACTGGACCCGTTTTATTAAGGGAAGTTTGTCCGACCCGATACCCGGCAGCTTGAGCAAAAAGAAGTTGATGGCACTGGCCAGCAAACTTGTTAGGTTTCCGG
This sequence comes from Rhodanobacteraceae bacterium, assembly GCA_012270595.1. Classification (GTDB taxonomy): domain Bacteria; phylum Pseudomonadota; class Gammaproteobacteria; order Xanthomonadales; family Rhodanobacteraceae; genus Rhodanobacter_A. The sequence continues at coordinate 3,853 of JAAXIA010000067.1, forward strand.
ATGACTTGGTGTTACATCTCCGTGTGGCCAAAATCTACGCCGATCGCAAGAAAATGGCTGCTGGCGAACAACCCAGTGATTGGGGTTTTGCCGAAAATCTGGCTTATGCCAGCTTGATCGACGCCGGCTATAACTTGCGTCTGGTGGGTCAGGACTCTGGTCGTGGTACCTTTTTCCATCGCCACGCGGTACTACATGATCAAAAGGACGGCCATACCTTCATGCCGTTATCTACCATCCGTGACCGGGCCAATGTGCAGGTCATCGACTCCTTGCTCAGCGAAGAAGCGGTGCTGGCCTTCGAGTATGGCCACTCCACAACCGACCCGCACACACTCAGTATCTGGGAAGCTCAGTTTGGCGACTTCGCCAATGGTGCCCAGGTGGTCATCGACCAGTTCATCAGTTCCGGCGAAGCCAAGTGGGACCGTCTTTCCGGTCTGGTTTTACTGCTTCCTCACGGCTATGAAGGTCAAGGCCCTGAGCATTCTTCAGCGCGCCTTGAACGTTTTTTGCAGTTGTGCGCACTAAGTAACATGCAGGTATGCGTGCCCACCACGCCGGCGCAGGCTTTCCACATGATTCGGCGGCAAATGTTGCGTGATGTACGTAAGCCATTGATTGTGATGACACCCAAATCATTACTGCGGCATAAGCTGGCCGTATCCTCGCTCGACGAACTGGCCAACGGAAGTTTCCAGTTACTGATCGCCGATCACCGTCCACTGAACCCCCAAAAAATTCAGCGTGTCGTGCTGTGTTCGGGTAAGGTCTATTACGATTTGCTGAAGGAAGGCGAAAAGCGCCAGCTTGACAACGTGGCCATTACGCGTATCGAGCAGTTATATCCCTTCCCGCGTCTCGAGGTGAGCAACGAGCTGGCCAGATATCCGGCGTTAAAAGAAGTCGTATGGTGCCAGGAAGAGCCAATGAATCAGGGCGCATGGTTCCAGATCCGCCACCATCTGCAAGCCTGCATAAACAATACACACAGCCAGTCTTACGCTGGCCGTGCCAATTCGCCCGCGCCAGCCACCGGGCATGTAAGTATGCACCACAGTGAGCAAGCCACACTGGTGGAGCAGGCACTCACTCCTGGACGGATCCCCGCTTTCTTGTTTAGCAAAGAATCCTCCAGCAGCTAAAATTTCACGGATGCCTTGCACAGTAAAAGCATTTCACTCACGACACTCAAGAGCCCTTATATGGTTACTGAAGTCAAAGTCCCGCCGCTTCCCGAATCCGTCACCGAAGCCACCATCGCCGCCTGGCACAAACAGGTTAACGAAACGGTAAGGCGTGACGAAAACCTGGTTGACCTCGAAACCGATAAGGTTGTCCTGGAAGTTCCCGCTCCCGTCGATGGGATACTTAAAGAAATCCGCCATGTGTCCGGCGCCACGGTCAACAGCGAGGAAATAATTGCGATCATAGAAGAAGCTGCCCAGGTCGGCACAACGGCTGACAAGAAAGAAGCAAATGAAGACACCTCGCCAAACGGCGCATCGATGCCGCGCCCACCTGCCCCGGCGCAGACCACGGATGCCGACGCTACGCCGGATGTAGGCGAACTGTCACCCGCTGCCCGCCGGGTGGCTACGGAAAAAAAGATCAATCCGGCCGAGGTCAGTGGTACCGGTCGGGGCGGTCGCGTCACCAAAGAAGACCTGCTCCGGCACGACCAGACCAGGTCCTTTCCAGAGAGTACGCAGCCGGCGGCAACACCGGCTACTTCACGTGCGCAGGAACGCGTGCCCATGACCCGCATCCGCGCACGCATCGCCGAACGCCTGATGCAGTCCAAAAACTCCATGGCTATGCTCAGCTCCTTCAACGAGGTGAATCTGGCCGAAGTGGTAAAGATGCGCAAAACGCTAGGTGAGAGCTTTCAGAAGGAGTACGGTATCAAGCTTGGCTTCATGAGTTTCTTCGTCAAAGCCGCCGCCGAAGCCCTCAAACGCTACCCGTTGGTAAACGCTTCCATTGATGGCAGCGATATTGTCTACCACGGCTACCAGGATATTTCGATCGCTATTTCTTCGCAGCGTGGGCTGGTGACACCAGTGCTGCGTAACGTGCAGGATATGGGCTTTGCCGACATCGAAAAAGGCATCGCTGACTTCGCCGCCAAGGCACGTGCCAACAAGTTGTCACTGACTGACCTTCAAGGGGGAACTTTCACCATTACCAACGGTGGCACGTTCGGCTCCCTGCTGTCCACGCCCATTGTAAATCCACCACAGAGCGCCATTCTTGGCATGCATGCAATCAAGGACCGCCCTATTGTTGATCATGGCCAGATCGTTGTGGCGCCCATGATGTACCTTGCCATCAGCTACGATCATCGCATTATCGACGGCAGAGACGCCGTGTTGTTTCTGGTTGATATCAAAACGCAACTGGAAAATCCACAGCGCATGTTGCTCGGTTTGTGAGTCAGTTCCAACCTGATTGCCAAAACGCAATGCCTTCAAGAAATCCGTGAGAGAAACATGAGCGATCCACAGTTCGATATTATCGTCATCGGTGCCGGCCCCGCCGGTTATGTGGCAGCCATTCGCGCCGCGCAACTCGGCCTTAAGGTGGCCTGTGTGGACGCTTTTGTCGGCAAAGATGGTAAGCAGGCGCTAGGTGGAACCTGTCTTAATGTGGGTTGTATTCCATCCAAGGCACTGCTCGACTCCTCACGCCAATTCTGGAATATCAGCCACAACTTTCCAGCGCACGGCATTAGTGTTGAAAACCCGACGATTGACCTGGCAAGCTTCATTGGACGCAAAGACAAGATCGTCACGCAGTTTACTGGTGGCATCAGCCAGTTATTCAAATTAAACAAGGTATCACCGTTCTTTGGCACGGGAAGGTTACTTAAAGGTCGGCGTGTCGAAATTAGTGGCCGTGACGGTAAGCAGCAGACGATCAGCGCCAGTAACGTGATTCTGGCCCCGGGTTCACAGCCCATTGAACTACCCTTTGCCCCGTTTGACGGAAATATCATTATTGATAGTGCCGGTGCACTGGATCTTGCCGAAATGCCCGGTCATCTTGGGGTGATTGGTGCTGGTGTCATTGGATTGGAACTGGGTAGTGTGTGGCAACGTTTGGGGGCTAGGGTCACGCTTATCGAGGCGCTACCGGATTTCCTGGCTGCAGCAGATAGAGACATTGCAAACACCGCATACAGGGTGTTTTCCAAACAGGGACTGGATATCAAACTCGATGCCCGACTCGACAAGGCTGAAGTCAAAAAGAACAAGGTCCACTTAAGCTATACCCAGGCTGAGGCGAAACATGCGCTGGTCGTCGACAAGTTACTTGTTGCCGTTGGGCGCCGTGCCTGCACTGATGGTCTCCTGGCCGA
>JAAXIA010000090.1 GCA_012270595.1 Rhodanobacteraceae bacterium
GCTGATTGACTGGCCACCAAGCTCCATGTCAGAGGTTTGCATGCTGGCCGACAGGTCAACCGCCATCATCAAGGCACGGCCACTGTGTTGCTGCGGCTGTGGCGGCCCCAGCCACTGCGGACGAGCAGCAGCGGCAAGCAGACACAACCAGGCCGCAACAAGCAGCCATAAACGTACGCCATGCGAGGATTTCCCTCTCCTTTCGTGCAAAGCAAGTTCCGGGTGCGGCAGGCGCAATGCCTGCATCGGTGCCAGTGGACGTAGGTAACGCCAACACAGGTAGGGCAACGGCAAGCATGCAAAGACCCATGGCCAGGAAAAATCAGGCATCGGCGGGCACCTTATGGCGATGCGCTGGCGAGCGCAATAATGTCTTCAGCCACTGACGGATAGCCATTAGTACAGTTTCACGGTCGAAATCAGGTACGGGCTGATATATGCGCTCTTCCAGCATCATTAATGCGTCAATGATGTCAGCGGGCACCTGTACCCGAGCCAGTGTTCGGCGCCAAGCACCGCCACGCTGATGAATGGCCGCCGCATCATAGCGCCGTGCACTACGGCGCAGTAATTGATGCAAGGCGCAAGCCAGGGCTTCATCGTCGGCGAGATCTTCTTCCAGGCGCGTCACTTCACTGAGTACGCGCAAACAGTCTCGACGCCGACGTACAAAGCGAAGAGCGAAAAAAACCATGAGACCAAGACCTAGCAGCAGCAAAGCGCCCAGCAACCACCACCCAGGGGCAGGCGGCCACCACGATGGTGACGGCGGCAGGTGAATATCACGCAGTATAAGTTTATCTGCGGTCACCGACATACCTGATGACCTCTACGGCTGCGCAGAAGTGTCGCTACCGCATGGCTCGGCTCTACTACCGTATCAATCACTTGCCATGGCAAACCCAGGGTTCGCACCATGTTTTGCAGTTGTGTTGCCCCCTTGCTGAGGCTGGCGTGAAACGCATACCGTTCACGTTGGGAGGTTAAATTCATCTTGATCGCTTGTCCCTTGTACTCCAGCGGATAACATCCAGCCGGCGGCAGCGCCAATTCCAGCACATCGGCCACGATCATGGCATGCACCATGGCATACCGGCTCAAATCAAGCAGCTGCCCACGCGCAGCCTCATCGCAGCTCCAACCATCGCTAACAAGCAGCACCCGATTGGCACTTTTCTGGCATGAGCGTAGCTGTCGCAGGACGTCGGAAAGGGGAGTAAGGTGGCGCGGATCAAAAGCTTCGCTATCCCACTTTGCCACGGCACCACACACCGCCAAGGCACCACGTAGACCACCACGTGGCGACAATAGTCGCTGCTGCGTCCCACCAAAAGTCATCAATCCCACCCGCTGACCACCACGCACTGCGTGCCAGCCAGCCAGTGCCGCTACCCGGGAAGCCTGCACTGACTTAAAACATTTTCGCGTTCCAAAGCGCATACTGGCATGCGTATCCAGCACGATCAGTAAGCGCCCTTCCCGTTCCTCCTGAAACAGTTTGGTGTGCAGGCTACCGCTACGCGCGGTGAGTCGCCAGTCCAGTCGGCGCACGTCGTCGCCGGGCTGGTACGCCCGTGACTCAGCATAATCCATGCCACGCCCGTAGCGATGACTTAGCTGGCCACCAGCACGAGGCGAACGACTGCGATGGGGTAACCAGAAACCACGTCCCACGCAGTGACGCAGATCAATCAATTCATCCAGATGGACGTGCGTACCGGCATCGTTGTCAGATGCGTTTGATGGCGTCTGACTCATGGCAGCGGCACAAGATTCAGTAATCGATCAATCACCTGATCACTGTCCCACCCCTCAGCCTCGGCTTCGTAGCTCAGTAGCACGCGATGGCGCAACACCTCATGGGCTACCGCATGCACGTCATCCGGCAATACGTAATCACGCCCGTCGAGCCAGGCATAAGCGCGTGCACAGCGATCCAGGGCAATGGTCGCCCTCGGGCTACCACCCCAGGCAATCCAGCGCTTTAGCTGTGGGTCGTAGGGCGCAGCATCACGACTGGCAAGTACCAGTTGCGTGAGATATTCCTCAAGTCCCGCCGCCATATGCACGGCCAATGCTGCTTCACGCGCCTTGAATACATCGGACTGGCCAAGCAAGGGCGTGGCGGCTGGTTTAGCGTGCATCTTCTGGCGCACCTGATCGCGTGCCAGTCGTAGAATCGCCAGTTCAGACGCGGCATTGGGATAACCAATCCGCACGTGCATTACAAAACGATCCAGTTGCGCTTCCGGCAACGGGAAGGTGCCTTCCTGCTCCACCGGATTTTGTGTTGCCATCACCATAAACAGTTCTGGCAGCTGCCAGGTGTTGCAACCTATGGTTATCTGCCGTTCAGCCATTGCCTCAAGCAACGCCGACTGCACCTTGGCCGGAGCGCGGTTGATCTCGTCAGCCAACACCATGTTGTGAAATAGTGGGCCACGTTCAAATTCGAAACTGCCCGACTGTGGGCGGAAAATATCGGTACCAGTGAGATCTGCAGGTAACAGGTCGGGCGTGAATTGTACGCGATGAAAATCGGCCTGGAGACGCGCTGCCAGGGCTTTGACCGCAGTGGTTTTAGCCAAACCAGGTGCCCCTTCCACCAACAGATGACCATCGGCAAGCAAAGCCACCAGCAGGCAGTCAATAAGGTGGGGTTGGCCGATAATATCCTTGTGTAAATCCTTGCGAAGCTGTGTGAATAAGGACTGTAAATGATCAGGCGGTTGAGACGTGAGCATATTCATCGAGGCATCCATTATTTTTTAAGCGTCGTCATCACTGACCACGCACATTGAAAAAAGTTTTACTCACCCAGCACCACGGGGCTCATTTACGCGTGATGCGCAATGACGCGATTAGCTTAAGACAGCATATCAACCATTCCTAAGGACTGATCCAGATAGCCACTATGCGCCAATGCGTTGCCCTGGAACCGGCCTTGCAACGCGCTGGCACCGGCCGGTCGGTTAGCTGTGCCGTGCTTACCAAAACTTAAGTCCCGACTTAAGTCCCGACTTAAGTCAATTTCGCATGGTCTGGCTGCTTCTGCATACACACTCCAGCAGCAACCAGGATCTAAGTCAAAGGCTTCTTTGCTGATACAAACGTGGAATGAATTTTCTCATGAACCATCGTCTAGCCCCTTGCATAGATCGTGAACAGGTTCTTCGTATTTAACCCTCGCTATCCTCTTTAAACTCAGATACCGGAATACAGGCACACATAATATTTTTATCACCGTAGACATTGTCTACCCGCGCCACCGGCGACCAGTATTTGTTTGTTCGCAACGATGCCAGCGAGAAAGCTGCCTGTTCGCGCGAATAGCCATGTATCCAACTGCTGGCGCTGACCATCGCTGCGGTGTGAGGGGCATTGCGCAGAGGGTTATCCTCGCGGTCCAGATGGCTTTCTTCCACCGCACGGATCTCGGCACGAATTTGAATCATCGCGTCAACAAAGCGATCCAGCTCGTACATGGATTCACTTTCGGTAGGTTCGATCATCAAGGTACCGGCCACAGGGAAGCTGAGCGTAGGTGCATGGAAACCAAAGTCGATGAGGCGTTTGGCGACGTCTTCAACGCTGATCCCGGTGGCCTGTTTAATCGGACGCAGGTCTAAAATGCACTCATGTGCCACCAAACCGTGACGGCCACTGTACAAAATAGGGTAATGAGGTGCGAGACGGCGACAAATATAGTTAGCATTCAGCAAGGCAACCTGAGTAGCTTTGCGCAGTCCCTGTTGCCCCATCAAGGTGATGTACATCCAGCTAATGGGCAAGATGGAAGCACTGCCGAAGGCAGTAGCACTGACCATAGGACCGTTACCGACGCCATTTGTGCGTATCCCGTCGCGGTTAGGCACATTAGGCAAAAAGGGCGCCAGGTGAGCGCGCACCGCGCACGGCCCAACGCCCGGGCCACCACCACCGTGAGGGATACAAAAGGTCTTGTGCAAATTGAGATGGGACACATCGCTGCCCCACTTACCGGGCTTGGCCAAACCAATCAGCGCATTCATGTTAGCGCCGTCGGTATATACTTGGCCACCATACTGATGAACGATGTCGCAGATGGCCACCACGTCCCGCTCAAACACACCGTGAGTAGATGGATAGGTAAGCATGATAGCGGCAAGTCGGTCTGCATATTGTTCAGACTTGGCGCGGATATCTTCCAGATCCACATTGCCGCAGCTATCGCAGCGGACGACGACCACACGCATGCCACACATCTGTGCTGAAGCCGGGTTGGTACCATGCGCTGACTCAGGAATCAGACAAATATCACGATCCCCTTCGCCACGCGCCTGATGGTAGGCACGAATAGCTAGCAGACCAGTGTATTCACCTTGCGCACCAGAGTTGGGTTGTAAACTTACCAAGTCGTAACCGGTGATTTCCACCAGTTGTGCTTCAAGTTCAGCGATCAACTGCCGGTATCCCTGCGCCTGACTGGCCGGCGCATAAGGATGGATATCGCTAAAGGCTGGCCAGGTGATCGGGATCATTTCGCTACTGGCATTAAGCTTCATGGTGCATGAACCCAGCGGAATCATGCCGCGGTCCAACGCCAGATCCTTGTCTGCCAATGTGCGCATGTAACGCAGCATTTCGTGTTCGCTATGATGGGTATTGAATACCGGATGGGTGAGAAACGTCGAGCTACGCCGCAGTGATGCACAAACCAATGAAGGTTTGCCTCGATCCAGCACGTCGACATCTGGCAAGATGGCTTTGTCACCAGCGAAAATACGCCACAACAGTACGATGTCCTTGCGTGTGCTTGTTTCATCCAGAGAAACACCAAGTCGCTCAGCACCCAGTTTACGTAAATTGGCTCCGAGGCGCACCGCGCGTGCTTCGATAGCATCGGTGTGTGCACCCGTTTTCAAACTGAGAGTATCAAATACGCCATTGTCGTGACTGAGCGTAAAACCGAGCTGTTCAAGGCCTGCCTTAAGAATCGCAGTCAAGCGTGCCACCCGCATGGCGATACGCAGCAACCCTTCTGGGCCATGATAAACAGCGTACATAGAGGCCATAATGGCCAAGAGTACTTGCGCAGTGCAGATGTTACTAGTGGCTTTTTCCCGACGGATATGCTGCTCGCGTGTTTGCAGAGTCAGGCGGTAGGCGTACTGCCCTTCAGCATCAACGGATACGCCAATCAGACGCCCGGGCATCGCGCGCTTGTAAGCGCTGCGGCAGGCCATGAAAGCGGCATGCGGACCGCCAAACCCCAATGGAACCCCAAAACGCTGTGCATTGCCGATAACAATATCGCCGCCCATTTCACCTGGTGGCTTTAGTAATGTCAAGGCCAACAGATCAGTGGCAAAAATGGCCAATGCCCCCTTGGCATGGATCTTTTCAACCTGCTGACTCCAGTCCATCAGTTGACCACTGCTGCCTGGATAGGAAATCAGCACCGCAAAATAATCTTCGGCCTCCCGCACACGTTCCCATGCCTGACCCGCTTGAATGACTCTTAATTCGATATCCAGCGGTCTGGCGCGCGTGCGCATAACCTCAATGGTCTGCGGATGCGTGTCAGCAAGTACCAGGATGGCCTTTCCTCTGGACCTGGCTGAGCGCCTGGCCAGAGTCATCGCTTCGGCTGCCGCCGTGGCCTCGTCCAGCAGAGAAGCGTTGGCAATCTCCATGCCGCTAAGATCGCTGCACAGAGTCTGGAAGTTGAGTAATGCTTCCATGCGGCCCTGCGAAATCTCGGCCTGATAAGGCGTGTAAGCGGTATACCAGGCAGGGTTTTCTAAAATATTGCGCAGAATAACCGCAGGAGTATGAGTGCCGTAATAGCCTTGGCCAATAAAACTGCGCAACACCTTGTTTTTGTCGGCAATAGTACGAATCCGTACTATTGCTTCGGTTTCGCTGGTAGCTGCGGGAAGGGCCAGCGGCAGCGTAGATTTGATCTGCGCAGGAACAATGGCATCGGTTAAGGCTTCGAGCGAGTCATAGCCCAACACGCTCAGCATGTGGGCGATCTCGGCGTCGTCTGGGCCAATATGACGGGCGATAAAAGCGTCGTGGCCTTCCAGCTCGTGAAGCGAAGGCGAAGCGATATTCTGGCTCATGGCAAAGGCTACCCAGCATGCACGTTGCACGCAAGATGCCCCTCTGTCCTTTTGCCTGAGAGTTTAGGGTCCTTAAAGATCCTGACGATCTTCAAGAACTCGTGCCCCTTCGGCGCCGGATTTAACCGGACTCTTCAGAGTGTGTAAACGTGTGACGGTGCAAGGCCTGAGCGATTACGGGCGTTACGCCTTCGGCAGCGCGCATCCGTCAACAGCCTTGAGGAAGCATGCTTCTCCCGCCACACCTTAAAAATATGGTCTGGTCATTGTAGCGTGCACACATTTGAAAAACCACACCCATGGCCTCGACCTGGGTTAAGGTTCATTCACTTGTGCCAGGCGGAACCTGAATGACAAGTTTGCAAGCAACACCACTTTATTGCTGTATGACAGGCTTATCTGTCCTGCCTGCAACTAAAGCAGGTAAGGCGCGGCGCAGGCTTTTAAGCGAAAGGATCGTCCAGGCAAATGGTAGCGTCACGATCTGCGCCTGTGGCCACCATTGCCAGGCGGCAACCAGATAATTCCTCAATGGCACGCAGGTAGGTGCGGGCTGCCGGCGGAAGCTGGTTCCAGTTACGGATTCCGGCAGTGGATTCTTCCCACCCCGGAAACTCCAGATACACTGGTTTGCATTCGCTCCAGCCATCAGCATCCAACGGTGCCAGCTCCCGACGTTTACCACTGTATTCGTAGGCGATACATACCTTGATTTTTTCCAGACCATCAAGCACGTCGAGCTTGGTAATGGCCAGACCATTGATGCTATTGATCTGTACCGCGCGCTTAAGCGCCACCATGTCAATCCATCCGCAGCGCCGTGGACGACCGGTGCTGGCCCCGAATTCATCACCCTTCTTACGCAGCAGCTCGCCGCATTCATCGTGGAGTTCCGTCGGGAATGGACCACTGCCAACACGCGTGGCGTAGGCTTTGCATATGCCCAGTATATAGTCGATATCATGCGCACCGACACCGCTACCTGCCAGCGCGCCACCTATCGTAGTGTTACTGGATGTGACATAGGGATAAGTGCCATGGTCGATATCCAGCAGTGCGCCCTGCGCTCCTTCATAAAGAATATGGCTTCCTTGCTTGCGTAGATCGTGCAAAAGAGTTGCCACATCATCCACCATCGGCCTGATGTATTCACCCCAGGCCAGTGCAGATTCAAGTACCAGCTTATAGTCCACCGGCTGAGCCTTTAACCAGCGGGTAAGTGTAAAGTTGTGATAGTCAACAGCCTGCTTTAGTAATACTGGCAACTCATGTGCGTACATCAGGTCGGAGACGCGAATTGAGCGGCGGGCCACTTTATCCTCATAGGCCGGCCCAATACCTCTGCCGGTGGTGCCGATGGCGCTTTTCCCAGCAGCCGCTTCACGTGCCTTATCCAGAGCGATGTGGTAGGGCATGATGAGCGGGGTCGCCGGGCTGATTTTCACCCGCGAGCGTACGTCTACGCCATTGGTTTCCAGTTCGGCTATTTCCTTGATCAATGCATCAGGTGAGAGAACCACCCCGTTGCCAATCAGGCAGAGCACCTCTTCGCGCAAAATGCCCGATGGAATTAGGTGCAGCACTGTTTTTTTACCGCTGATGACCAACGTATGGCCGGCATTATGCCCGCCCTGAAAGCGTGCCACAGCGCTGACTCGTTCAGTCAGTAGGTCGACGATCTTGCCTTTGCCCTCATCGCCCCACTGTGCACCAAGGATCACAACCGATTTACCCATCACATACTCGCTTAACTTTTTTGCCTAAAGTAACTGTCAAAAAAATCAGCTGGTGAAAAACGACTGCTGCGCCATATAATCCTAGTGAAACAACTGCGATACGCGAGAGACTAGGCACGACAAAAACCAGGCACGGCAACCGCTGTACCAACCATACACTCATCACCTGAAGCGAGTTTTAACATCCCACGCACCGTAGCCCGCCAACTGCGCGGTGCAATCATTAACACCAAAACATTCCAGAACCAGGCAATGGGCAACGCATAAGTCATGGTTTCATTCCCGTGTGCTCGCTACGCCCGGGATGCGCAAAATAGCGCAAAAAGGCAGCACCCGGTTTGAGAATTACGACCCCATTGCCTGCGGCAAAGGCCTTGCGGTAAGCCTGCAAACTTCGATAGAACGCAAAAAATTCCGGGGCGCGGCCATACGCTCTGGCATAGATCACTGCAGCTTGTGCATCACCCTCACCACGGTTCTTGGCAGCATCACGCTCGGCCTCGGCACGAATGATCTGTCCTTGCCTGTCAGCATCGGCTTTGATCGTTTCGGCCATCTGTAATCCTGTAGAACGTAGTTCGTTGGCCAGTTGTAACCGTTCGGCACGCATCCGTTTGTACACCGACTCGCTCACTTCATCAGGCAAATCAATACGTTTGATGCGCACGTCAACAATAGTGACACCCAGATTTTTGCGTGCTGCCCTGTCTGTTTGCTTACGCACGCTGGCGGTAATGTCCTGGCGCCCACCACTGATTAATTCCTGCAATTTTCGTACATTGAACTCATGACGAAGCGCGGCCTTGACAATAGGCGTAAGTCGTTGTAATATCAACGGTTCGTTACCACCAGTGGCACGGTAATAATTTGCGCTGTTGGCGATACGCCATTTCACGTAGAAATCAACATTGACGCTCTTCTTTTCCGCAGTGAAGTAGCGCTCAGCTGGTACTTCCAGCGTCAAGATACGGTTATCCAGATGAATGACCTGTTGCAGCAGCGGTAGCTTGAAATGCAAGCCAGGATGATCACCAAAACGCACGATACGACCAAACTGCAAGACCAGCGCGCTTTGGCCTTCCTTCACTATATACACGCTGTTGAAGCCAAGTAAAACCAGCAATACGGCAAGGATTCCGGTCATGAGTTTCATGGCAGCTTCTCCTTGCCGACGCTTGAAATTGATGGCGGCGGTGCCTTGGTAGCAGCCACCGCCACGTTAACACGCGCTTTGCTCAGACCACGACCGGACAGTGCTGGAAGATTGATGATGCTGCGACCAGCCGAACCATCAATCACTTTGGGATGGTTTGCCAAAACGTGCTCCATGGTTTCCAGCCACAGACGCTGACGGGTGACCTCTGGCGCTACCTTATACTGCTTCCACAGCAGATTGAATTGCTCGGTCGCACCCTGGGCATGAGCAATGCGTGATGCCTTGTAGGCAGCAGCTTCGGCCAAAATACGTGCGGCATCGCCATGCGCCTTTGGAATCACTTTACTGGCATAAGCGCGTGCCTTGTTTTCACTGCCCTGCTTGTCTTCACGTGCCGCATTAACGTCATCAAAGGCATCCCTTACCTCCTGCGGCGGGGCCACTTTCTGGAAGCTGACATCGTTGATCTGTAAGCCAATGTGGTAGCTATCAAGTGTATGCTGGAGGATATCCCTGGTCT
>JAAXIA010000134.1 GCA_012270595.1 Rhodanobacteraceae bacterium
TCGGGCGGTCAGCAGCAGCGCGTGGCCATTGCCCGTGCGCTGGCGATGCGCCCAAAGCTCATGCTGTTCGATGAGCCGACGAGCGCGCTTGACCCGGAGATGGTCAATGAAGTGCTTGATGTGATCACGGAATTGGCCCGGGAGGGCAGGACGATGATGGTGGTGACCCATGAGATGGGTTTTGCCCGTAAGGTAGCTGATCGCATTGTGTTTATGGCCGATGGTCGCGTGCTTGAACAGGCAGCACCAGAAGCCTTCTTCGAGCATCCTGGGACGGATCGTGCCAGGGATTTTCTCTCCAGGGTCCTTGGTTAGCCCTTGAGATTTTCCCGACTTCATGGACTTTGTACGCATACCCCACTTAAACCCTACAGGGAGAGAATCATGCGATTCAAGCGACAACGGGCAGGTATAACAGGTCTGGTGGTAACGGCGCTGCTGTCACTGACGGCGTGCCATGGCGGTCAGCAGGCTGGTAGCGCCAGCAGCACAGGCGGAGAGAGTGGCCAGAACAATGGCTTGTTCAAGGTGGTCCGTCACGTGCATCTTAAGGGCAGTCCCACCTTTGATGCCATGGAAAAACGTGGCAAGGTGGTCATCGGTGTCAAGGAAGACCAGCCTGGCCTGGGTTACTACAACGTGACTACGAAAAAGCGCAGTGGTTTTGATATAGATATCGCCCGCTGGATTGCCGCTTCGCTCGGCTTTGGTGAGAACAGGATTGAGTTCAAGCCGGTCCCTTCAGTGAACCGTGAGCAGGCCATTATAAATGGTGATATTGACTACTTCGTTGGCACCTACTCAATAACGCCCAAGCGCGAGAAGCAGGTTTCTTTCGCGGGGCCCTACTTTATTACCGGACAGGGGTTGCTGGTCAGTGCTGACAACAGGCAGATCAAAAGCGAGAAAGATCTTAACGCGAACACCATAGTATGTTCGGCGACCGGATCGACACCCATCCAGAATATGCACGAAAATTTTCCACAGGTTCCCACCAGGGAGTTTGATCTCTACTCGGCCTGTGTGGAAGCACTGCTTTCCGGTCAGGTGCAGGCAGTGACGACTGATCGCGTGATTCTGCTGGGTTACGCGGCGCAAAATCCCAGTAAACTCAAGGTAGTGGGCAAGCCCTTCACGGTGGAAAAGTATGGCATTGGTCTGGCCAGGGGGGATACGGTACTGAAGCATCACATCAACATGCTTCTTGCCCACGGCAACAGGATCTGGCAGGCGATTTTCAACCGCAATCTTGGAAAGTCGGGGGTGAAGGTGACGCAGCCAAAAGTGGATACATCAAGCTAATGATGCATCGAGGCAACAAGTCAGGACAGATCGGTTTGCTTGCGCAAACGGTTCAATAGGGGCCTGCTGTGGAGGTTATTTCAGGAAACCTTGATTTGTGGGTCAAGGCACTGCGTGGCACCCTTGACTTGTTTGCAGGTGGTGGGCTGCTCGCGCTTGTGCTAGGCACTCTGGTCTGCGTGATGCGCGTGTCACCGGTGCCGATTGTTCGCATCATCGGCACCGTTTATGTCACGCTCGTCCGTAACACGCCACTTACACTGCTGTTTTTTTTCTTTATTTTTGGTTACCCCCAACTAGATTTGCCCAAGCTTGGTGCGATGCCGCTTAGCATCTTTGCCATTGGCGTCTATACTGCGGTCTATGTGGCGGAGGTATTGCGCGCCGGCATTAACACATTGCCCGCCGGTCAGATCGAGGCCGCCCGGGCATTGGGATTTTCGTTTGCACAGGTGATACGGCTTATTGTGTTGCCGCAGGCATTTCGTTCCGTGTTGCCGCCGATGATGAGTGTGTTCATCGCGCTGGTCAAAAACACGACGGTGGCTGCAGGCTTTTCCGTACTGGAACTGGGGGCGGTGCGCGCTTATCTAAGTGAACGCGGGGAAAATGCGCTCGTGGTGCTGCTGTGGGTCTGCCTCATCTTTGTGATCTTTAGCTTGTTGCTTGGCGGTTTGCAGCGCTATCTCGAAAAGCGTTGGAGGATCGTGCGATGAAACAAGTTCTTTACGATCCCCCGGGGCCGAAGGCGATGTTTCGCCATCGGTGGTTGGGGGCGCTGGTGCTTGCGCTGCTGTTTGCATTTCTGGCTTTTGTGGGTGTTTGCTTCTTCCACAGTGGTCAGTTCAATTCATCACGCTGGTATGTTTTCGGTTTTTCCGCAGTGTGGGTACAAATTGCGGTGGCATTGGGGCGTACCCTTGAGGCCTTTGCACTTGCCGGCGTGTTGAGTATGGCGTTGGGTCTGGCTCTGGCTCTGGGGCGACTGTCTGAACACCCTTGGCTGCGTGTACCGGTTACTGTTATAACGGAAGGATTTCGCGCTGTTCCCGTACTTGTCTGCATGATGCTACTGTATTACGGCTTGCCGGTTGTGGGGGGCAGGGTGGAACCTTATACGGCTGTCGTTCTTGGCTTGATGGTTTACAACGGCGCAGTTCTTGCCGAGGTGCTGCGCGCAGGAGTGTTGGCGCTTCCACGTGGCCAGAGCGAAGCCGCCTGCGCCATGGGTCTTAGCCGGAGTCGCGTGCTACGGCTGATCCTGTTGCCGCAGGCTATTCGATCCATGCTGCCGGCCATTGTGGCGCAACTTGTGGTCACGCTCAAAGACACGGCGCTTGGCTATATCATCACATTTCCGGAGCTGCTCTATTTTGCCAAGCAGCTTGGTTCGCAGCAGGGGCGCCCAATTCTACAGTCGGCCTTTGTGATTGGCAGCCTTTATATAGTGATGTGCCTGGTACTTTCTGGTCTCGTCAGGTACCTGGAGGGTGGCTTCAGTGTGGAGGTGCAACGCCCGTTGCTTGATGGTGATGCTTCCTGAAGTCCCAAGAATTAAGGTATGAACAATCCTGCGGGTCACTTCCGTTTGCCTGTTGCACTTCGACTTTGAGGACAACGGAATGATAACGACGCTAATTGGCTGAAGATGTGTTGCGCAGTGTCGCTTGATGTCAGCGATTATTTTGTCTGTTGGCATGGAGGTCATGCGCGGCATGATGCGATGGGCGCACGCTTCGTCTGGTTGAATTCACGTCAAGCTGTTATAAGTGCATGTCGCAACGGTTGTCGCGACATGCAGGCAGGCACAGCACAAGGAGATCCTGGGACGCAAGCCTAAGCCAGGTTAGCGTTGAAGGTTTTGCTTGGACGCATGGCCGCTGTAACTTTGGCTTTATCTGGGCGGTAGTAACCGCCAATATCCACCGATTTTCCCTGCACGTCTTTAAGCTCAGTGAGAATGCGCATCTCGTTTTTGGCAAGCACGCTGGCCAGCAGTGCGAAGCGTGTCTTGAGGTTGGTATCGGTGTCTTGCTCCGCCAGCGCCTGTGCCCAGTAGCAGGTGAGGTAAAAATGGCTGCCACGATTGTCTAGCTCACCCACGTTGCGCGACGGTGATTTATTGCTCTCCAGAAGCATGGCGTTGGCCTGGTCCAGTGCACTGGCCAGTACGTGGGCCCCCACATGGTTGTTGTGTCTGGCCACATGCTCCAACGCGGCGGCCAGTGCCAGGAATTCGCCAAGTGAGTCCCAGCGCAGATGGTTTTCGTGTAGAAATTGCTGCACATGTTTGGGCGCGCTGCCACCAGCCCCGGTTTCGAATAGACCACCACCAGCCATCAAGGGCACAATTGACAGCATTTTGGCACTGGTGCCTAGTTCCATGATCGGGAACAGGTCAGTGAGGTAGTCGCGCAGTACGTTGCCGGTGACGGAAACGGTGTCCAGTCCCTTGCGAATGCGCTCCAGTGTGCATTGCATAGCGGCGACCGGATCCATCACCCGGATATCCAGACCCTGGGTGTCGTGATCCTTCAGATAACACCTGACCTTTTGGATGAGTTGCCTGTCGTGGGCGCGTTTTGGGTCCAGCCAGAACACCGCTGGTGCGTGATGGGCGCGGTCTACTGCCAGTTTTACCCAGTCGCGGATGGGGGCATCTTTGGTCTGGCACATGCGCCAGATATCGCCATTTTCCACGGTGTGCTCAAGTAGTACCTGGCCGGTTTCGTCAATGACCTTAACCACACCTGCAGCGCTGATCTGGAAGGTTTTGTCGTGTGAGCCGTATTCCTCAGCCTTCTGCGCCATCAGGCCGACGTTGGATACGCTACCCATGCTTGCTGGATTAAAGGCACCATGCGCTTTGCAGTCTTCAATCATTGCCTGGTATACACCGGCATAGCTGCGGTCGGGAATCACTGCCAGCGTGTCTTGCAGCAGGCCCTGGGCATTCCACATTTTTCCGGAATCGCGAATCATCGCCGGCATGGAAGCATCAATAATCACGTCGCTGGGTACATGCAGATTGGTGATGCCGTGGTCTGAGTTCACCATGGCCAGTAAGGGACGCCGGGCATACTCGGCCTTTATATCCGCCTTGATTGCGCTTTGTTTGGCTTGTGGTAGCGTGCCCAGTCGCGCATACAGGTCACCGATCCCATTGTTCGGGTTGAAGCCGATCTGGCTGAGCGTCTCGGTATGCGCTGCAAGCACATCGCGGTAGAAGCGGTCCACCACCACCCCGAAGATAATCGGGTCGGAAACCTTCATCATGGTGGCTTTGAGATGCAAAGAGAACAGCACTCCCTGCCTGCGCGCCGCTTCAATTTGCGCGTCGATGAAAGTGGTCAGTGCCTTGCGGCGCATCACGGCAGCATCAATGATGACCTGTTCACTAAGCGCAAACTGCTCCTTGAGCAGGCGTCGGGAGCCGTCCTTGCCAAACCATTCAATTCGCACCTGCGTGGCTTTCTCAACCAGAACCGATTGTTCGGAGCTGTAGAAGTCGCCTTCGGTCATATGCGCCACACGGGTTTCGGAATGAGCGCTCCAGGCCCCCATCCGGTGCGGGTGGGCATGTGCATAATGCTTGACCGACAAAGGCGCACGGCGATCAGAATTACCCTCACGCAATACTGGGTTCACGGCGCTGCCTTTGACACGGTCGTAGTGCGCTTTGATGTCTTGTTCGCGCCTGTTTTTTGGTTCGTCCGGGTAAACCGGAAGGGTAAAACCCTTGCCCTGTAGTTCGGCTATCGCTGCTTTCATCTGCGGTAGGGACGCGCTGATATTGGGCAGTTTGATGATAGTTGCTTCCGGTTTTGTTGCCAGCTTACCTAGCTCGGCCAGATCATCGTTCACCCGGTGCTCTTCGTCCAGGCACTCGGGAAACTGGGCCAGAAGGCGAGCAGAAAGTGAAATATCGCGTGTTTCCACGTTCAGACCTGCTGCGCTGGTGAATGTTTTTATAATCGGAAGGAGTGAGTGCGTGGCAAGAAATGGGGCTTCGTCGGTCAGGGTATAGATGACGGTGGGGGTGTTGGACATGGTGGTGTGGTGCCTTAATGTGTGGCGGTTAAAGCGCTTTGCGCTGGGTGCCGTCGTACTGTGCGTTGCGTGTCACGTCAGATAGTTTAAAACGGGGCGTTACCCTCGCCACGGAAGCTGACTTCGCCCCGTTTGGGTTATATCTGGCACAATCACCTTAACACGTAGCCCTTGTCGCCAAACACCG
>JAAXIA010000060.1 GCA_012270595.1 Rhodanobacteraceae bacterium
GATCAGGGATTCCCTTAGACCCCCGACAGATTCGTGGACGAGTCTGTCGGGGCTTTACTCAAGCCGGAGCTGTGTCGCAGCCTGGCATTCCGGCTTGCGCAGGCGGGGATGAGGTGCGGAATAATCAAGCGC
The DNA here is from genome assembly GCA_012270595.1 of Rhodanobacteraceae bacterium. Classification (GTDB taxonomy): domain Bacteria; phylum Pseudomonadota; class Gammaproteobacteria; order Xanthomonadales; family Rhodanobacteraceae; genus Rhodanobacter_A. The sequence continues at coordinate 133 of JAAXIA010000060.1, forward strand.
GGTACCTGTGTTTTATGTTGTTGTTTTGTGATCTTCAGTGTGCTGGGCTTTGGCGATGAAGTCGCGTACCTGTGGATAAATCAGCTCGCGCCAGCGCCGACCGCTAAAAATGCCGTAATGACCAACGCCATGAATCATGGCGTGCCGATGGTATCGCTTCGGTATGCCACTGCACAGATCATGCGCAGCTTCGGTTTGTCCAAGGCCGGCAATGTCGTCTAGCTCACCTTCAACGGTGAATAGAGAGCCGCGCGTGATCGCAGCAGGGTTAACCTCTGCCCCGTCTACTTTCCAGAGGCCACGCGGCATTAGAAATCGCTGGAAGACGTTGGCAATGGTATCCAGGTAAAACTCAGCTGGCATGTCGAGCACGGCGTTGTATTCGTCATAGAACCGGCGATGGGCATCGGCATCTTCCTGGTCACCTCGCAGCAGGTCCAGCTAGAAGTCCCAGTGTGATTTCAGATGGCGACCGGGGTTCATGGCGATAAAGCCGACATGTTGAAGAAAACCCGGATACACTTTACGCCCGTGCCCCGGGTAGTTCGCTGGCACGGCGTAGATCATGTTGTTTTTAAACCACGATAAGGGTTGTGCCGTGGCAAGATTGTCGACCCCGGTAGGACTACGGCGTGGGTCGATAGGGCCACCCATCATGGTTAAACTGTACGGCGTAGTTTCTCCGCGGGAAGCCATTAGCGATACCGCTGCCAGCACCGGCACGGTAGGCTGGCATACTGATATAACATGCAGCTTATTGGCACCGATGTGGGTGATAAAGCGTTCTATGAGTTTGACGTAATCATCAAGGTGGAACGGACCGACAGCGGCCGGCACCATACGTGCATCTACCCAGTCGGTGATATAGACTTTGTGTTCACGCAGCAACGTGCGCACCGTGTCGCGTAGCAGTGTTGCGTGATGACCGGCCAGTGGTGCGACCACCAGCACGACTGGGTCCTGCTTCATCTTTTCGATGGTATGCGGGTTATCACTGAAGCGTTTGAAGCGCTTTAATTGGCAGAAGGGTGTATTGAGTGCGATACGCTCAATAATCGCGACTTCCTTTCCGTGCGATTCCACGCTCTGGAGGTTGAAGGCGGGTTTTTCATAGTCTCTGCCGAGACGATAGAGAAGCTCATATCCGGCGGCGACGCGCTGCACGCCTGGCCAGTGTGAGAATGGATTGCCTGCTTCACTAAGTATCTGTGCGCTGGTTTTTGCAACACGGCTGAGTGGACCGAGAAAAGCACGCTGCCATTCATGAACCTGGTAGAGCATGGGTATCCATCGAGGTGTTGGGGTGGGAATATTGTAGCTTCTTCTTGCCTGCATCGGCTTTGGGTTTAAGCACGTTGTGGCTGGAGTTTATTGGCACGTTTTGTTTTGCCGCACTATGACCTTGAACGTGTTTTGTATATGTTAAGTGATGCATCATTAGTGCATCTGGTATAGAGGCATGTTTGGCATGGTGGCGAAGAATGTAGTTACTGGCTTGGCGGTGTGGTATCCATGTGCCTTTAACGGTTTTTTGAGTATTAGGTGTTAATCATGTCGGAGAATCAAACCGGACTGTTGATGGCAGACGCTGCCAGCATTGATGTTTTTATCGATCGGGTTTGGTCCGAGGATGGTCTGGCCGAGCGCACGCTGGAAGCTTACCGTCAGGATCTGGTGACTCTGGCAATCTGGCTGGCTGCGCACGGGCGTAGCCTTTCCACTGCCCAGCGTGAGGATCTTTGTGCGTTCCAAGGGGAACGCGGGCAGGCGGTGCGTACCATGGCCCGACGACAATCGGCGTTTCGCCGTTACTACGCGCTGCGTGTGCGTGATGAGCCGGGCTTTACCGATCCCACCCGGCAGCTGGAGCAGCTATGCATGCCGCGCAGCTTGCCCAAGGCTTTATCTGAACGCGCCATTGAATTACTGCTCGATGCACCCGATAGTCATCGCCCATTGGGGTTACGTGATCGTGCCATGCTGGAGTTGATGTACGCCACTGGATTACGTGTGTCTGAATTGGTGGAGTTGCCCTGTGGTGCGCTTAACCTGCGTCAAGGTGTGTTGCGTGTGACCGGCAAGGGTGGCAAGGATCGCCTGTTGCCAGTGGGTGAACTGGCACTGGAGCATATCGAAACCTATCTTGACACCGTGCGCCCGGTGCTTGCACGTGGGCATCAGATCGCTGCCTTGTTTCTAACCCAGCGCGGCGGTGGCATGACCCGGCAAATGTTCTGGGCGCTGGTAAAGCGCTATGCACTGAAAGTTGGTATCGACCGTAAACGGATCTCGCCACATGTACTCAGGCATTCCTTCGCCACCCACCTGCTCAATCATGGTGCTGATCTACGTGCCTTGCAATTATTACTGGGCCACTGTTCACTCAGTGCGACCCAGATATACACTCTGGTGGCACGAGAAGGATTAAAACGCTTGCACGCCAGGCACCATCCGCGAGGCTAGATGTGTATGTTTGGTTGCGTGATAGCCTGGCACCGGGCGACATGAGGCCGTGCCTGGCTCGAGCCTGCGCCACGCGTGCATGATTCCCGGATACAATGGCGTTGTGGTTGCGCCACGTGGCGCTCAAGCAGTCAGGAATGCGTGGCATGACGACCTTGAAACGCTTTGGACGACAAGTTCTTGCAAAGGCTTCGAAGTTGCGCCCAGAAATTCCTTATTACTCATTGCCCTCATGGAGTTGCTATGTCCATCAGCAGTATGCATCCGGCCACTGACCAGACCCTCCACATGCATGGAACGCCCTCTCACGAAGGACATTTTGCGCCGGGGGAACTTGCCATTGGGGTACTTATTGGCCGTATCTCCCAATCGTTTGATTTCTTCGTATTCGGCATTGGTTGTGTGCTGGCCTTCCCTGAAGTGTTTTTCCCTTTTGCCAGCCATGTTGATGGCGTGTTTGCTGCCTTTGCCATTTTTTCCCTGGCCTTTATTGCCAGACCGCTGGGATCGATGTTTTTTCTGATATTACAGCGGCATTTCGGTATGCATACCAAGCTTACCATTGCCTTGTTCCTGCTGGGAACAGTGACGGCGGGTACGGCCTTTTTACCTGGTTATGCGAGCTTCGGCTGGATTTCCATTTTTATCCTTGCTC
>JAAXIA010000014.1 GCA_012270595.1 Rhodanobacteraceae bacterium
CCGCCGATATGGTAGCGCCGCATGGTGGTGCGGTTAAACCCCTTGCCAATGAGTCCCTGCAAGGCCATGCCAGTAACCATGCCCACCGGCCCGCCCACCAGCGCACCAACAACCGGCAACGTACCACTTACATGTGGTACCACGGTCACCTGCTGATCGTAGTCGTGATCACGCAGACCGACGCGTCCCTTGATGTCGATGTCAGCAACTGGGCTGCGCAGTTTCAGGTTATGGGTCACGGCATGACCATTGCCCAGAATAAAGTCTCCGGTAATCACGTCAAAACCCAGGCCCTTGCCGAGCACATCCCCAAAATCAAGTGACAGCAGGCGTCGCGGCAACTCAACCAATGAGACCAGACCAAACAAGCGCCCAACACCAGGCGTCAAAGCCAGAATATGGCCATTGCTGATCTTAACGTTAAGCTTACCCTTCATGTTCGCAAGTTTTAACGATGTCGGTGCACCAGGCCAGCTGGCATCAAGTTCGTTGTAAGCCTTGCCACCGCTAAGAATCTTCCTGAAACCAAGCAACGAAAGTGTCTCGCCCAGGTTATTAGCGGCCATATCGATACGCAAGTGCGTGTAACTGTCTGTAGCCGTACCATTCCAGCCACCGTTGGCGCTTACCTGCACGCTCGGCGACAACGCCTGCAACTGGTCAATATGCATGCCATTGCTGGTGGGCCAGGTCTCCAGTCTTGCCTGACCGAACCTGATCTGCCCTAAACGAAGATCGCTCACCATCACGTGCAGCGGCGGCAGGGAGGCCGGGTTAACACCGGTTTCAGCCATGCTCAATGTTGTAGCCGGTGTGTGGTGGGCACCACTCCCTTCATCACGCACTGCCACGGAGAAGTTTTCTTTTGGCCAGTACAGGTGCTTCAGATGTACCGTGATACCGCGCTTACGCTCCTCGACAGAGGGTACAACCACGCGCCCGGCAATAGCCTTACTCTTCACACGAATATCCAGCGTGTCGCTCTTATGCCGTGCTTGTACCCGCACGTTGGAAAAGTCGTGACCAAATAACAACGCATGGCGAATGCCCAGCTTGACGCTGCGCAAGCCATAACTCGTCGAGTTTGCCTGGCGAGCGGCCATCGCATATTTCATCCAGGCACTGGCATTCAATCGATGAATCTGCCCGTCTATGCGCCAACCCCGTACGGGCAACGACCCAGCGGCAGGCGCCTGTTTACCGAAGCGAAGCACACCGGCCAATGGCCGCCCAGGACCATCGGCCAAACGAAAGCGCCCACGGAATACCGAACCGATCGCAAGCTGCATCGTGCTGCCAGCAAGCGGTAAATTCAAGGATAGATGCAAAGGAAAGTGTCGATCACTGAAGCGCTTCCTGAGCGGTGCCGGCAAGTCAAAAGCGATGCCGGTAAGCGGCGAGTCAACGCTCAGCATCTTTATCGGAGAGGCCCTGTTCGACAAAGCTTTGCGAATGCTCAAGGCAACCCTGAAGTCGCTCTTGCCCGTCGTCACCTTGCCAAGCCAGTGCAGGGCGGGATAGTTCTGTAACAACTCGGCAATGCTATAACGACCACGCAGTCTGGCTGCCAGTAAAACGGAACGCTCCCCCGTGGCATCCTTGACGGCCAGGTCGAGGGTGCTCGGTTCACCATGCGCACGCCCGCGCAATGGGCCTGCATGAAAACCAAGGCCACTGAAGCTGGCCGGTCCGGTAAGTCCATCCAGTTTCAGTGACCAGTCCGGCGCATACACGTCCACTTTTTTCAGTTCCGCCTGTCCGGTCAAACGGAAAGCCCTCTTGTCATCATGACGCAATGGCAACCACAAATGAAGGCCAAAGCTACCCAATCCACCAAGCTGCAACTTCGACAGAGTATCAGCATGATCCCTGGCAACCGGACTCTTTACCATAAAATTGAAAAAGTCAGATGCTTTCCCGCTTCCTTTTATCCTGAGATCAAGCGCCGCATCGCCAAAGTTTTTAATGGAAGCAGCCAGGCTGTCCATCCTTACCCCAAGCGACTGACCGTTATTGGCATGCGCCCGCATACCGTTATTCACGAAAGCGAGCCTGGCCTCAATCCCTGTCGCCTGAGGCCAGTGCCTGGCATAATCAAACACCAACTTGCTGATCTGGGCACTGGCTTCAAAACGACCTTTATGATGAAGAAACGGCCAATCCTTGAGATCACCGCGCAGCAGCGCGTCGCACTGATCCAGCTGACCACTGACCAGAGCACGATCCAACCAGTTCACCAGCCTGGCTGGCATCGTATTCACCGGCAAGAATTGTTTCACCGCGGTCACATCAGCATGGCTTGCATGCACGTAAAGATTAAAAGACGGCGTACCACCGGCAACGGGCCGCTGGATCCGTCCCCGCAGTGAAGCGGCAAAGCCCTGGCCCTTTACGTTCAGACCAGGCGTGCCGATGTACCAACGTCCCGGTTGACGCCAAAACACCAGGTTACCATCCAGTCGCGTCATGGCCAGCGGCCGGCGAAATATCTTCGGAAGGCCAAGGACAATGTTTTGCGCTGGCAATTCC
>JAAXIA010000130.1 GCA_012270595.1 Rhodanobacteraceae bacterium
TTCGTCACCAAGCGCGGGGATTGTCGCGGTGCACACGCCAGGATTAGCTGGACCCAGGTGGAGACGGGTTCGGCTATTACCTGGAAATACCCCTCCGTGCTGCTTCGCGGAGAGCACTCAGTCGGTGAGTTTCATTCCGTGGCCTTGACCCATCATTTTCAGCAAGCCGACACCGGCACCAAAATGATTCATATTGGGCGCAACACACGGTCGAAGATTATTTCCAAAGGCATCAGCGCCGGTCACAGCAGTAATAGTTACCGCGGCCTGGTCAAGGTAGAAAAAAACGCCACTGGTGCACGCAACCACACTCGCTGCGATTCGCTGCTCATTGGCAAAAAGTGCGCGGCACACACCTTCCCGTATATGGAAGTGAAAAACGCCGGAGCGATCATCGAACACGAAGCCACTACGTCGAAAATCTCCGATGCCCAATTGTTCTATTGCCAAAGTCGAGGCATCGGCGAGGAAGATGCGGTGTCGATGATCGTTGACGGTTTTTGCAAACAGGTCTTCCGCGAATTGCCGATGGAATTTGCGGTGGAAGCCAAAAAACTGCTGGAAGTGAGCCTGGAAGGAGCCATCGGATAAGGCGCAAGCAAGCTTTAACGGCCCGGTGCCCTTACGCCAGCTTTTTACGCCCGGGTAACGCCCGAACACGAAAGATAATGAGTTCAATCAATCATGCTGAAAATCGAAAACCTGTATGTCCGCGTTGAAGGTAGGGACGTGCTCAAGGGTCTTAATCTCACCTTAGGCGCAGGTGAAGTCCACGCCATCATGGGACCCAATGGTGCGGGGAAATCCACGCTGGGACACGTGCTGTCAGGGCGCGAAGGCTATGAGGTGCGCGCAGGTTCAGTCCGTTTCGAGGGCAAGGATCTACTGGCAATGGAGCCAGAAGCTCGCGCTACCGCAGGCGTCTTTCTAGCCCTTCAATATCCGGTAGAAATTCCCGGGGTGAACAATACCTATTTTCTGCGTACTGCGCTCAACGCGCAGCGCAAGGCCCGTGGCCAGCCCGATTTAAACTCGGTGCAGTTTTTAAAACTGGTACGCGAAAAACTAAAAATCATGCAGATCGATGATGAGTTACTGCATCGTTGCGTCAATGAAGGTTTTTCCGGCGGAGAAAAGAAACGTAACGAGATTTTCCAGATGGCATTACTTGAGCCAAAACTGGCCATCCTCGATGAAGTCGATTCGGGTCTGGATATAGACGCCCTAAGGCAAGTCGCCGAAGGTGTCAACGCACTGCGCTCGACGCAGCGTGGGTTCCTTCTAGTGACGCATTACCAGCGCCTGCTCGACTACATTGAGCCTGATTATGTCCACGTACTGGCTGACGGACACATCGCCTTAAGTGGTGACAAAACACTGGCGCACAAGCTGGAAGCAGAAGGCTACGCCTGGCTAAACGAACAGCCACCCATGCACCGGGCCAGGGCATGAGTGCCCCTATTTCGCCTTTCGTCAGCGCGGCTCTGGCAGCGCCACTGCCACCCAGCTCCTTAAGCTGGCTGAACGATGCGCGGCGTGACAACCTGAACCACTTCGCCAGAATTGGCCTGCCTGATACGCGCGTGGAAGCGTGGAAATACACCTCGTTACGCGCTCTGGCACGACGTCACTTTATCCAGGGTGACGGGCAAGCCGACCAGCGCGTTATTGATGCACCTTTACTTACCTTTGCCGGTCTGGAAGGTCCCCAGCTGACATTTGTTAACGGCTTGTTTCGCGCTGATTTGTCCCATCTTTCAAACTTGCCTGCGGGACTGACCCTGCAACCGCTCTCGCAAGCACTCGTTGCTGGTAATAGCCAAGCTCTACACTTTGCCCTGTCACGTCGCTACGATACGCGCGTCGAGGCCTTCGCCAGCCTCAACGCGGCATACGCTACCGATGGCGTGGTGCTGCGCGCCGCCGCCGGAGTGAAAGTGGCGATGCCGATACAACTGGTTTTCGTCAGTGCCAAAGCCGAAGATGAACTCTTATGGCATGCCCGAAACGTCATTGTACTGGGGGATCATGCCGAACTTACATTGATTGAGCGTCATGTTGGCCAGGGTGGAGCACGTCAGCTTGGCACACTGGGTAGTGAATTATTGCTAAATGATTGCAGTAAGTTGCAACATGTTCTAGTGCAGGATGCCGCCCCCGAAACAAGCCTGATCCAGCATCACAACATGTGTCTTGGCAGGCAGGCGCAACACCATCTGCATGTGCTGCAACTAGGCGGCGCCCTGGTGCATCATATGCTACAGGCAAAACTTGAGGGTGAACGTGCGCACCTGGATACTCGCGGCGTCTTCGTACCTCAGCGACGTCAACACATCGATACCCAGCTCACTATTCATCATCAGGCAGCCAGAAGTGTTTCTAGTGCAAGGTGGCACGGCGTGGCCGATGGTCGCGGGCGTGGAGTGTTCCGTGGTGCCATCAAGGTGGCCCCCGGTGCAGACGGCAGCGATGCCAGCCTCTACAACAAAAATCTGCTACTGTCCCCTGATGCTGAGATTGATACCAGGCCGGAGCTGGAAATTTACGCTGACGAGGTGCAGGCCGCGCATGGTGCCACCGTGGGTGATCTCGACGAAAACACCCTGTTTTACCTGCGTTCACGTGGCATCCACCGTGATCAGGCCCGCGGCCTGCTGACGACAGCGTTTTGTCATGTCGTGCTCGACGACCTTCCCGACAAGGGCCTGCGCGAGCAGCTTTGCGCTCTGTTATCGGCGAGGCTGGCACCATGAGTTCGACCCAGCCCTCCACACTATCACCCCCGTGCGAAATGCATGCCATGCAGGCCACAGAGAAAAATTACCCGCTTGCTGGCAAGCACGGCGGCTCCAAGCTTGATCTTGCCCGTATTCGCAGCGATTTTCCGTTACTTTCGCGGCACGCTCATAGCAAGGCGCTGGTGTATTTTGATAATGCCAATACTAGCCAAAAACCACGTCAGGTGATTGCGGCAGTCGATATGCATTATCGCGAACGCAATGCCAACGTAAGTCGTTCAATTTACCAACTCGGCGAGGAAGCGACCAACGCCTACGAAGCTGCGCGCGATGCCCTGGCGCGTTTCATCCATGCGCCATCACGCCAGGAAGTTGTTCTCACCACCGGAGCCACGCAGTCGATCAACCTGGTTGCTTATAGCTACGCGCTACCCCGTCTACAAGCAGGTGATGCCATACTCACCACCGTTATGGAGCATCACGCCAACATTGTACCCTGGCAACTGGTGGCCTCACGCAGTGGTGCTACCGTGAAAGCGGCACCGATCAGTGCGCGCGGTGAATTGATGGTGGAAGCATTCCTGGATTTACTCACCCCAGAAGTAAAACTGGCCTGCCTTAGTCATGTCTCCAACGTGCTGGGTACCGTCAACCCGGTCAGTGATATTGCCAGGGAATGCCGTCGCCGCAGAATCCCATTGCTGGTAGACGGTTCACAAGCGGCACCGCATCGACCGATAGACGTGCAGGTATTGGGTTGCGACTTCTATGTGCTCACCGGTCACAAAATGCTCGCACCCACCGCTACCGGCTTGCTGTGGGCAAAGAAGGAATATCTCGACGCGATGCCGCCCTTTTTTGGTGGCGGGGACATGATTCACACAGTGAGTTTTTCCGGTACCAGCTTCGCTCCACCGCCCCATAAGTTCGAGGCCGGCACCCCAAATGTTGCCGGTTTCGCTGCCGTGCCTGCTGCCATCGACTACTACCATGGACTAGGCTTTGATGCTATCCGTACACACGAACGTGCGCTGCTTGACCACATCACGACTGGGTTGCGCCAGATCCCCGGCCTGCACATCTTTGGCGAAACTGCCGATAAGGAGCCAGTCATCTCTTTCGTTCTGGATGGGGTTCAGGCATCGGATATGGCCACCCTGCTTGACCTGGAGGGTGTGGCAGTGCGTTCAGGTCACCACTGCGCGCATCCGCTCATGCAGTTCTACGGCGTCTCGGCGGCGCTACGCGCCTCACTGGCGTTTTACAACACCCACGAAGAGATAGATACTTTCCTGGCTGCGCTCGTCAAAGTACGACGGTTACTGGCCTGACGTACAACGTTTCCAGTGCACGTTTCCAGTGCAAGATATAAGGACCGCCAGAAAGCGCCAGATCCGTCTTCATGTGGCGTGCACCACAGGCCCTTTTACCATCATAGTGGATTCCAATGCTTTTTTTCTTACCCGCTCTGATCCGTATCCCTCTGGTCGTACTATTGCTTATACTGAACGTGGTGGTACATATACTGCCGCTGTTCGTGCTGGCCCTGATTAAATTCCTGCTGCCACTGGCGGAGTTTCGTCGCCTATGCTCGCGCGGACTGGCACTGATCGCGGAAAACTATGCCAGTGTGAACAATGCGATGTTTATTTTGTTCACGCGAACGCGTTGGCATATTGCAGGCATGGAGTCAATTTTGTTCCGCCATAATAGTTACCTGATTTTGTGTAACCATCAAAGTTGGGTAGACATACCGGTACTGCTGAAACTATTTAACCGGCGCGTTCCCTTTCTGCGTTTTTTCATCAAACAACAATTAAAGTGGGTACCACTGCTAGGGCTTGCCTGGTGGGCGCTGGATTTTCCGTTCATGAAGCGCTATTCCCGCGCCACGCTGGCCCGCCGCCCCGAGCTTAGGGGGCGTGACCGCGAATCGACGCGCCGCGCCTGTGCGAAGTTCAAACACATACCGGTGACAGTGGTAAACTTCGCTGAAGGAACGCGTTTCACCCAAGCCAAGCACGACGCACAAGGCTCACCTTATCACCACCTGTTGCGCGCGCGCGCAGGCGGTCTGGCGTCTTCGTTCGATGCCATGGGCAATAGCCTGCATGCCATTTTGGACGTCACCATCGTCTATGCAGACGGAGCGCCCAGTATGGCGGACCTGCTTGCCGGTCGCATCCGCGATATCCGCGTGCATGTGCATGAACGCTCCATTGAAGCCTCGCTCTATGGCGACTACGAAAACGATAAATTCTTCCGCAAGCACTTTTGTAACTGGGTCAACGCGCTTTGGCGGTCGAAGGGTGCCAAGATTGAGCACATGCTTGCAACGCCTACAGCCAAGCTAGAATGAGGGAACAACAGGGCAGGAAGAGTCCTGCCCGAGATGCGATGGCCGCCGCCGTCTAACACTGGATGCGCAAATGTTTCCAGATAACTTTTCTCTTGTTTTTCGCACGGTCACCACGACTGATGTGTCAGCTGTGGTGACATGGATGAACTCGGCTTACCGTGACGACTTCGTGCGGCGCTGCTGGCCCACTGAGACAGATTTTTTTGGTAGTGGGCACACCGATGCCAAGCAAGTGCGCGTACTCCTCACACAAACGGGTAGCCTGACTCAACTTGCCGTATACCAGGTGCGTTTGCTTGCCAGTTGCCATATGGAAAAATCAGACCAGCACTGGCAATGCCGATACTGGTCGATGAAAGTAATTGCCAAGCGTAAGGAACTGATCACCTGGTATGAGCGTCGGGGTTACTGCCGTACCGGTTGTTATCAGCCATTTTCCTATAATGATGCTGGGATAGGGCTTTGCGAGGAGCTTCGTTTTGAGCTACTGCACAAGGATTTGCTGCCATGAGCCTGGAGCGGGAAGGTTGGATATACGTAGCTAATCGCAATGCGCTGTTATCTGGCGAGTTCCGTGTTGTTTACGACGGCGACACACCGATAGCGGTCTATAACATCGACGGCAGTCTTTATGCCATTGAAGATGTCTGTAGCCACGACGGTGGTGATCTGGCCGGTGGTGCAGTCTACGGTTTTGAAGTGGAGTGCCCGCGCCACGGTGCCCGCTTCGATGTGCGTACTGGTGCCGTCACCATGCCACCGGCCTGTGTGCCGATTGCCTGTTTCCCAGTGCGTGAGCACGACGGTGCCATTTGGACCCGTGATGATCGTTAATGTGGCCTTTCATACGCTCTGCACTTTCTTGCAGCAGCGACATGTAATACCTATCCTGACCGAGTCGTCGCCAGGTGGTAACGGTAATAGCGGCTTCAACGCTGTACCATTGCGTGGAAAGCCTGATATTTACCTTGTAACCAAATAACTGAGTAACCGACCGTGAGTAGCAATATCGCTCCTATCCACCGCGCGCTGCTTAGCGTTTCCGACAAATCTGGTCTTATCGAACTGGCGCGCCGGCTCGAAGCACTCGGAGTAAGCCTGCTTTCCACTGGTGGCTCGGCCCGTGCGCTGCGCAAGGCGGGTATCGCGGTGACCGATGTAAGTAAGATCACCGGATTTCCGGAAATTATGGATGGCCGGGTAAAAACACTCCACCCGAAGATCCACGGTGCCTTGCTGGGTCGCCGCGACCTGGATAGCGAGGTGATGGATGAGCTTGGCATCATCGCCATCGACCTGCTAATTACCCAGCTCTACCCGTTTGAAAACACCGTCGCAAAACCCGACTGCACCCTTGAAGAAGCCATTGAGAACATCGACATTGGCGGCCCTGCCATGCTACGTTCGGCCGCAAAGAACTGGAACGCCGTGGGTGTCATTACCGCGACAGAACAATATGACGAGGTACTTACCGAGATTGAACAATTAGGTGGTCTTTCTCGTGCCACACGCTTCAAATTGGCGGTGGAAGCATTTAATCGTGTGGCTTGCTACGACAGCGCGATCAGTAATTACCTTTCGTCGCTCAAGCTCGACGACACACAGCAAGGCATCATCAGCCAGTCTCCTTTTCCGACACAGGCCAACATGCATTTCACCAAACTGATGGATCTGCGTTATGGTGAAAACCCGCATCAGCGCGCGGCGTTTTACCGTGAAGAGCACCCGCAGCCAGGCACGATAGCGACCTGCAATCAATTACAGGGCAAGGCGCTTTCCTTCAACAATATTGCCGATGCCGATGCCGCTTGGGCATGTGTAAGCAGTTTTGTCGAACCGGCCTGTGTCATTGTCAAGCATGTCAACCCCTGCGGCGTGGCGGTAAGCCTAAACGGCATTGCCAGGGCCTTCGAGCTGGCCTGGCAGACGGAACCCGTTTCTGCCTTTGGCGGTGCTATCGCCTTCAACCGTGTGCTCGATGGTATCACCGCACAGGCCATTGCTTCCCGTCAGTTCGTTGAACTGGTGGTTGCGCCGGGTTTTGCTTCCGAGGCAATTGAAGTTCTTGGCAAGAAAAAGCATCTGCGCGTGCTGCACGTCCCCGTGCCCACCGTAATCGGCTCCGAGGTATCTACTTGTCGCCCAGCGCTGGAT
>JAAXIA010000127.1 GCA_012270595.1 Rhodanobacteraceae bacterium
CCGGCATGCATCATTTCCACCGCACAACAGGCCAGACCGAAGGTCATCGGCCACATCGACCCGGTCCGCGCCCAATTCATCAGCGCATCGATGGTGGTTGTGACCATGCCGCGCTGGATGACGGGATTGTCCGGGTTTGGGCGCAGGATGTCATCCACCAGATCGAGCGGCTGCGGGTTGTGCATCACCCGGTCAATAGCGGAGATCACTCCCATTCGAGCGCCCCCTTCTTCCACACGTACGCAAAACCAATCACCAGCAACAGCAGGAAAAAACCCATCTCAACCAGCGCAATCAAACCAATCTGTTTGAAAACCAAGGCCCACGGGAACAGGAAGGCAATTTCCAGATCAAAAATAATAAAGAGGATAGCCAACAGGTAATAACGCACATCAAAGCGCATGCGCGCATCTTCAAATGCTTCAAACCCGCACTCGTAGGGGCCAAGTTTGTCTGCGTCAGGGTGACGCGGCCCGGCAAGCATGCCAATGGTCAACAGGGCAAGCCCCAGACCAGCGGCAACCATAAGAAACAACAAAACAGGCCAATATCCGGCAACCACGATAAAATTCACCTCCGCACCATAAAGCGCATCAGCGATCGTCAGGGGCGACGATCTTGAAACCTCCCAAGGCACCCACCCCACCATCCCTGAAAGCTTCGCCTTGAGCGAATGGGAAAGGGGAACTCTTCATCTAACGGTCCACCACGATGCCTCTCTCGGTCATTGTACCATTTCACCCTGGCGCATGACAGCCAGGACTTGAAAAACCTGTTAGCATCAGGTCGGTCAACGTCTGCCCGCTATGGCAGGCGCCTCATAAGTTCGGGTGCCCGGTGTTCCATTCTAAAGCGTCAGTGTAGGACGCTCCGAATTCAAGGCATCGGAAAGCAAAACCTCAATACGCTGACGTGCCTTGTCGCCGTCGGCCGAAGCGTTAAACTGCACGCCAATACCCGCCGTACGGTTACCCTGCGCCCCCACTGGCGTGATCCACACCACCTTGCCTGCCACGGATAGCCGCTCACCAACAGCCATCAGGTGAATCAACAAGACCACCTCATCACCCAGCGCATAGGACTGGGTAGTGGGTGCAAACAGTCCACCTTGCTCCAAAAATGGCATATAGGCACCATACAGCGATGTTTTATCCCTAAACTGCAAGGAAATAATGCCCTGATGGGCAGCAGGCGGATTCATAAATCTGGGATCACCTCATGCACATAGTCAACGCAACCCGCTGGCCAACGCCACGCGGCGGCCGAAAACGTCAGATCAGCACGACGTGAGCGACGCCAGTGCAGGTACAATTCAGTGCAGGTACAATAGCATGCTATCAAGCTAGCTTATGGACCATGTAATTCTTGCACTTTGATTATGCCCGTTTCAAAAGCGAGATCCATGCCACTGTACGCTTGGCCTTACCGTTGATTCTGACCCAGCTTGCCGCTATCGGCAGCAATGTCATCGACGCCTTGTTGTCAGGTCACTACAGCGCCCACGTGATGGCGGCGGTATCCATTGGCACCTGTCTATGGGCTCTTGCCATCGTCACAGGGATCGGCATGATGATGTCGGTACCGCCATCCGTATCGCAATTATCTGGTGCCGGGCGCCGCAACGAGATAGGCGCAGTATTCCACCAGGCCCTCTGGCTGGCGCTGGTGATGGGGGCGGTGCTCTTCTTCGCGGTGCGCCATGCTGAACCACTGATCCGACTGCTGGGTGTGACACCAACGCTTTATGGCTCGGTAGGCGAATTCCTGCATGCCATCAGCTGGGGAGCGCCGGCACTCACCTGTTATTTCGCACTGCGGGGGCTATCTGAGGGGTTATCGCTGACCCGACCATCCATGTACTTTAGCGCAGGTGGGCTGGTCGTGCTACTTCCACTAGGCTATGTATTCATGTTCGGCAAACTGGGACTACCACCACAGGGCGCACGTGGTTGCGGAATTGCCACAGCCTTGGTGCTATGGCTCGAAGTGCTGGCCTTTACCGCCTACGTGTTACGCCATCGCCATTATCACGGTCTGGGTTTGCTCAAGCGTTTTCAATGGCCACAATGGCAGCAGATCAGCGCCTTGCTGAATATTGGCCTCCCCATGGCGGTGGCCTTGCTGGCTGAGACAGGATTGTTTATCGGTGCAGAGCTGCTCTTGGGGTCACTCGGTGAAGATGTGGTGGCCAGCCATCAGATAGCACTCAATGTAGGATCGCTGTTCTTTATGATACCCGTCGGCCTGGCCATGGCCGTCACGGTACGGGTGGGACACGCTATCGGACGCAACGACCCTGTGGGTGTGCGTTACGCGGGCTTTTGTGGCATTGCCCTGGCACTCGTCTCACAGCTGATAGCAGCCACCTTTATGCTAACCCTGCCACATCTTATCGCCTCCTGGTACACCCACAACATCAGGGTCATCAAGCTGGCGACGCAGCTCCTGGTGCTGGCCAGTTTTTTCCAGTTTTCTGATGGCATCCAGGTTGTTTCCAATGGTGCCTTGCGTGGTATGAAGGACACCCGTGTTCCTATGGCCATGACATTGTTCGCGTACTGGGGAGTCGGCTTACCTACCGGCTGGTGGCTAGGCTTTCATGAAGGTCTCGGCGCGCGCGGTATGTGGATGGGACTGATTATCGGCCTGACTCTGGCAGCAGTGTTGTTATTCGTGCGCTTCTGTCACAGTTCGCGACACCCGCGTTTCGTCGGGCACAGTGTTTTGGATAACCTGCCCTATATTGCACCCGCGCCTTGACTACACCACGCTCACGAATATGTCCTTGTGTCGGGTGCACCTGGTTTCATACAACCTTTCATGCGATCTAACCGACCACTTACCTGGAAATAGAAAGGATCGACATGGCTACACCACCACAGCTACCAGCAAAATACCAAACGAATCGCTTTATCACCCTGCTGCGCGTGCTCGCCAGAAGCCTCAACCGGCTGCGTCTGGTGATCATTAATGCGATTTTCTTCGGTGTGCTCATATTGCTGCTGACACTTATGTGGCGTGGCGAAAGCCACCCTCTGCAAGACCAAAGCGTACTCGTGCTCGCACCGCACGGGCAGTTAGTGGAGCAATACAGCGCTAACCCGCTGCAACGCAGCCTGGCCAAACTGGCCGGCGAACCACTGAAGCAGGTGCGCTTACGGGATATGCTGCGCGCCATTGGCGCGGCAGCGAAAGATCCAAGGATTACCCGCATCGTGCTCAACACCAGTCAACTGCACAGTGCTGGTTTCGCCGCGTTACGCGAGCTAGGAGCGGCACTCGACCGCTTCCGCGCCCACGGAAAACCAGTAACCGCATGGGCACCAAGCCTCGACCAGAAACAATATTACCTGGCCATGCACGCCGATCGGGTGCTACTCGATCCCCAGGGTGCCCTTATGATAAGCGGTCTGGCCAATTACCGGCTGTTTTACAAGAAACTCCTCGACCGGATTGGTGTAAAGGTGCACCTGTTTCGGGTGGGTCAGTTTAAGAGTGCCGCCGAGCCCTACGTGCTGGACCATGCCTCCGCCGCGGCGAAAAAAGCCGATCGTTTCTGGATGAACGGCCTTTGGGACGAATACCTCGACGAAGTGGCAAAGCACCGCAAGATAGATCCGGCAACATTGCGTGCAGACATCGACCAATTACCAGCGAAAATCGTTCATGCCCGGGGAGATCTCGCACACTGGGCACTAGGCGTGCATTTAATCGACGCCACCGCCACCCGTGCCCAGCTCATCAGCATGCTGCGCAGACAAGGGGTGCCGCCTGGCAGGAGCGGATTTGGAATCCGCGCGGTAGACCTGTCAGCTTATCTTGAGGCCTTGCCGCACCCAACTCATCATTCAGCCCCTGGCGTGACCGTCGTCGTTGCCGAAGGTGAGATCAACGCCGGTTGGCGAGAAGCCGGTTCGATTGGCGGCAAATCCACAGCGGCCCTGATTCGCGCCGCACGCGAAGACCGACATACCCGTGCCATTGTGCTACGCGTAAACTCCCCGGGAGGCGAGACCTGGTCCAGTGAACAAATCCGTCGTGAAGTGGCATTGACTCGTGCCGCCGGTAAGCCCGTAGTGGTATCGATGGGTGATGTAGCTGCCAGTGGTGGTTACTGGATAGCCATGAATGCCAGCCGCATTTTCGCCAACCCAAACACCATCACCGGTTCCATCGGCATTTTCGGCATGTATTACTCTATACCCGATACCCTGGCCAAGCTCGGTGTAAGCAGTGATGGGGTGGCAACCAGCCCGATGGCCGGAGCTTTTGACACCCGGCGCCCACTTGCCCCCAACACCAGAAAGCTCATTCAGGCCATTGTGGACAAAGGCTACCGTGATTTTGTTGGCAGCGTGGCAAAAGCCCGGGGCAAGAGCATAGGCGCCATCAATGCGATTGCACAAGGACGGGTGTGGACCGGTCGCCAAGCCTTAAAGCGCGGCTTGGTTGACCAGCTCGGGGGACTTGACGAGGCTATTGCCAAAGCAGCTAGTCTGGCAAGACTGGGTAAGCACTATCCAGTGCGCTATAAGGAACTGCCTTCAAGCGTGTTTGCACAGTGGCTACTTAGCTTGAGCCACAGCGCGATGGTAGCCACCTTGCAAAGCTATGGCTTACATCTCCCGCAAATGTTTGTACCGCCAAGTACACTGACAACAGGACTAGACCTGTTGCTCAAAGCCAAACCCGGCAAACCCAATACCTATGCCTATTGCTTTTGTACACCCAATTGATCCACGCCGCCTGCGCCTGATGGCGTGCTGCGTGATCCGTTTACCTCTAGACAGCACAAACCAGGTTCATTACACCGCCATGTTCTATGCCCACGATGATGCGATGCGCTTAAGCGAAGTGCGAAGAAGATCATGAACGAGTGCCAAAACCATCATCGTGTAAGCTCATGACCCATGAGTAGTCGTCTCGACGCATGGAAATTGCACGATCACACGGCATTGATTACGGGTGCCAGCAAGGGTATTGGGTATGCAACCGCGCGCGAACTGGCAGGGCTGGGTGCCAACCTGCTTCTGCTAGCGCGAGATGGGGATTACCTCGAACAGGTGCGTCTAGAGCTGGTGGATGATTTTCCAGAGATCGAGGTATGCACCTTTGCCGCTGACCTCACCGACCCCGAAGAACGGCTAGCCGTGTTCGATTGGCTGCTTGACCTGGGTCGGCCCATGTCGCTACTGATTAACAATGTGGGTGGCAACCAGATCATGGGCACACTCGACTATGCACCAGAAGACTACCGTGCAATCTTCGAGAAAAATCTGTTTTGCGCCTACGAAATGTGTCGCCTGGCCTACCCACATCTGGTCGGTCATGTGCAAGCGGCCATCGTTAACGTCGGATCTGTCGCGGGACTTACCCATGTGCGCACCGGATCGGCTTATGGCATCGCCAAGGCCGCACTGCACCAGCTCACCCGCAACCTGGCTGTCGAATGGGCAGTGGAGGGTATTCGCGTCAACGCCGTAGCACCCTGGTATATCCGTACCCAGCGTTCAGAGATGAGCTTGAGTGATGTCGATTACCTGGAGGAAGTGCTCGAACGCACCCCACTTAAACACATCGGCAAGCCAGAAGAAGTGGCCGCCGCAATTGCCTTCCTGTGTCTACCAGCGGCCAGCTACATCACCGGTCAAGTACTGGCAGTGGATGGGGGGTTCCTTCATTTCGGGTTTTAGCATCTCTCATGCACGGCATGCAGTCAGTGATGTCCGTGCCTTGCTCTTCTTCGTTCTTGTGTACACTCACGCTTATGGCGTATCGTCATGAGATAGAAAAAAAGCGGGCTTTACTAATGCTATGCCGTGCGTCAGCTTAAAACCTTCATGAACTCCCAAGATATGAGCAAAGCCGCAGAACATCCTGACTATAACCGAAAGGACATAGGGATTTTTAAAATAGATCCCTGAACTTGGCCGGTCGCTCGGTTTCCTTCTTGAAAACGCATGCCTGGCCTATCAAGCGCTGGAGCGGCGCGGCCTGGCGACACGCGACGCAAGGAACGCTGCCTCATTTTAGGCGGAAGTGTAAATTTCGATGCATTACATTACCTTATGGGTAAAATACGGGTAAAAAATCCTGTAACAACGACGCCATCTAGCGCTCAGACGTTTTTATACCGGGCTACCCATGCCTCCATACCGCCGTCCACATTATGAACCTGGGTGAACCCTCGGCGCGCAAAGCGCTCGGCAACACGACGGCTGGAGATCCCACGCTGACAAATAAAGGCAAGCGGCGTTTCCCTGGGAAGCTCACTCAGTGGGCCGTAGCCTTCATTTTCCAGTAACCGTGCCTGCGGCAAGGGGGCAAACTGGCTGCGCGCGGCAGCGGGACGGACATCCACCAAGGTGATGCTGCCGTCAACCAGACGCTGCTGCACATCCTCAACGTCGATGGACCTAAGCACTGGCGCTTCCGGAAAAGTCAAACGCAGACCTTCACCCTGCACTGTGGACACCCAATCAATCGCCACGCCATGGGCACGCTCAGCGCTGGCAAGGTCAACATGAACTTCCAAACCCGCCGCCTGAGTCACGATATCGTTCTCACCCACCGCTGCCAGCTTAAAATGGGCGTTATACCCAGAATCAATCTCCAGATGCAGTACATCCGCTTCTGCGCCAGCCATCCCTTGTCTGATAGCCTGGGCAGCTTTCTCGGTGATGGCGATGTCAGGTGGCGTGCGGTCAGGCTGTAGCAGACCAAGCAACTGGTGCAACTGGCCATTACCGTACATCTGCTGGATGATGTCAGCACCGCCCACCAGATCACCATCCACATAAAGTTGCGGAATGGTCGGCCACTGACCGAACGCCTTGATTCCTTCGCGCATCAGGGGATCATCCAGCACGTTAACAGCGTGATAACCGGGTAGCAACTCGTCCAGCGTACGCACTACGGCTGCAGAGAAACCACACATGGGTTGCTGGCGCTGCCCTTTCATGAACAGCACCACGCGGTGAGCCTTTAGCAAACTGGCAATACGTTCATGGGTCGCAGCATCTAGAGACATGAGGCTTATTTCCATCAGGAAAGGTTAAATCGGCTATTCTACCGTGAAAGACAAAACCACACACAGGCCACGGCCTGAAGCGCATACG
>JAAXIA010000170.1 GCA_012270595.1 Rhodanobacteraceae bacterium
TCATCGAAGTCGGCAGGAATGGCTGGCTTGGGCGAGCTTGCTCAGAACATCCATTGATCAGGGATTCCTTAGCTACTTCAGCCCCTTATTTTTTCTTGAGTTTTTGCACAGCTGCATTGGGTAGCTAGAGCGCGTCGTCACGGGATAGAAAAGAAGCCGGCTATACTCATGCAGCGCCATAGGTTAGCCTGGGACCTTCAGATTTTGATGGCATGGCCTTATGGGCCAACGTCGTGACGATAACTATTTCTGGCAGAGGTTAGGGGCATTTCGCTGCTCGCGGGGCGTTACTTCTTGCGCTAAGCTGGCGTGGTCATTGTAATTGTATATACTTCCGCAGGCATTTATTGATCATGCGCTTCGCCTTTGTCGCCAGTGATACTCAGGTTGCGCAGCAAGCGCGACACGCGCTCGTCGCGCGCTACGGTAGTGTGCCGGCCATGGAGGCTGATGTGATCGTGGCCCTCGGCGGGGATGGGTTCATGCTACGCACGCTACATGCGCACCGCGTGCTTGAAACACCTGTCTATGGTATGAAGCTGGGCAGAGTGGGATTTTTGATGAACAGATTTCAGGTGGATGGCCTTTGTGGGCGCATTGAATGTGCTCACTCCACCATACTGCGCCCGCTTAGGATGCAGGCCACCGATGCATATGGCAAGTTGCGTGAAGCACTGGCCTTTAACGAAGTTTCCCTGTTTAGGCAAACCAACCAGGCTGCGCATGTGGAAGTAAGGCTCAACGGTATGGTCAAACTGGAAAATCTGGTGTGCGATGGCGTGATGGTGGCCACGCCTGCCGGATCGACCGCTTATAACCTTTCTGCACATGGGCCAATTTTGCCACTGGATGCTAATGTGCTGGCCTTAACCCCGATTAGTCCATTCCGGCCACGTCGCTGGCGTGGTGCCATTTTGCCGCACCGCACCCAAGTCGGCTTGCATGTATTTGACCCGGGCAAGCGCCCGGTCGGTGCGACTGCTGATTTTCTGGAGGTGCGTGATGTGCACAGCGTGGAAGTCGTGCAGACGGTGAGGCAGCGGGTACACTTGCTGTTTGACCCTGAACATAATCTGGAGCAACGGATTCTCGACGAACAATTTGCCACGGCTTAAGGCTTCGTCGAAATGCTAACCCGTAAAGCTCATGCCTTAAAGCTTTATGAATTAAATATGCGGCGTGTGAAGTAAAAAATGTTGTAATGATGTAATGTTGTATAGCACACGCAGCGGTCCACAAGAACTTGCTGAGTTCAAGGATCGTCTGGTTTAAGATAGTTCAGTGTGCTTAGGTAATCACTAAATGGAGGTTTTCCCATGAAACAATTCATGCTCAGGTTTGTTGCTCCAGGTTTGATGTCTGCTTCGTGCGCGTTGCTGCTTGGTGCGATGCTCGTCAGCTCTCAGGCAAAAGCAAAGGTCTCCCCAACGCCTATCTTGCGGTGGGGGGATGTTGAGCAGGTGGGGTTGTCTCCTGGCCGGCTCTCCCCTGCGCCTATCCGGCGGTGGGGAAAGGTTGAGTCGGTGGGGTTGTCTCCCGCTCAAGTCCCAAATAGTGTGCGCTAGGGGGGGGCTATAGGCCTGTTAGCATCTATTGTTTGCTCTGTCCAATTTGCCCTGGTTGCTACTAGCAAAAAATACAGGTGCAAATATAGGTGCCTTTTTCTGCTATGTTCGTTTGATAAGGTACCTTAAAATTGCTTGATCCGGCTATGGGCGGGCTTTGCTTGTGTTTGCTGCGGGTGAGCCTGGCGTGCCGGTTTCGGTTCATTGTCGGTACGTGTTACGGCAAGTTAATGGACCTGCAGTGTCACGCGGGTCCATTGGCTTGTGGCTGTTAAGTGTAGCGGTCATAGGCGTGCTTCAGCAGCAGGTTTGGAAGGTGTTTCATGGTGTCGCGCGAAACCATACAGACCGTGTAAGATAAAAAGTTTAGAGCCTGATTTCTTTCCTTTATGCGTTAGTCTTCAAGTGAGGTGAGTCATGAGTCCAAGAGTAAGGCTTGTTATGTTCCTGCTGCTGGTTTTTTCCTGCACGCACATGGCTTATGGATTTTACGTGAAAATGGAAAATACAAGTGGGAAAAAACTGATTGTATCCTGCGATACACGGGCAGGTGCCCGCTATGATGCGATTGCTGTAAAAAAAAGCGGTGAAGAAATAAAGTGCATCCATAGTGGAGGAGGGGAATTTGCCTCATGGAATTATTATCCATATAGCGATCACGTGCTATACTTCAAGCATATTGATAATAAGTATCCTTTTGATAATTTTGTTTTTATACATATCCAT
The DNA here is from genome assembly GCA_012270595.1 of Rhodanobacteraceae bacterium. Lineage (GTDB taxonomy): Bacteria > Pseudomonadota > Gammaproteobacteria > Xanthomonadales > Rhodanobacteraceae > Rhodanobacter_A. The sequence goes on from JAAXIA010000170.1 coordinate 2,292, forward strand.
AACCCCGATCATACCACGCGTTGTGAAATATCTTTTCGTTATTACTCCAAAGACTCTAAAGGATATTCTCTGGCAGGAAAGAAAAAATATCGCAGTCTTTTTCAGATGATTGATGTTGGTCTCCCGTGCACCTCGGATTATTTGTGGCCACGCGAAGAGGACGATCACGCTACGGTCCATATTTACTAAGTGCTTGCTTTTGCGTGGTTCCTTCGCGCAGTGGGCTTGATGTTATTGAAGTGGTGTCGAAGGTTGGGGCGTGGCCGCTTGCGGCTTTTTCGAGGTGCCTAAAGCGGTTCGTCCGTTAGAGCGTGATGTCCCGTTTTTAGCTTGTGCACCTGGGATGCCAGCGCCCAGGCGACGTGTTCACGTACTAGATGAGATGCGTCATTGATGCGTGTGTTCAGCGCCTGGACGACGCTGGGTGAATACGGTGCGTTGCCTAGTGCCACGGCAATATTGCGTAGCCATCCCTCATGGCCGGTACGGCGAATGGCCATACCTTCGGTGCGGGTTAAAAACTCTGTTTCAGTCCATGCGAACAGTTCGACCAGCTTTGCGCCGTCCAGATGGTGCCGCGGAGCAAAATCCGGCTCTGTTGTCTCTTGAGCGAACTTGTTCCAGGGGCAGATGAGCTGGCAGTCATCGCAACCGAAAATACGGTTGCCCATTGCCTTGCGTAGATGTTCGGGGATGGGGCCTTTCAGCTCGATGGTCAGATAAGCAATGCAGCGGCGCGCGTCAAGCTGGTTTGGCCCCACGATGGCACCGGTGGGACAAATATCCATGCAGCGCCTACAACTGCCGCAATGCGCACTGGCAGGGGTGTCTACAGGCAATGGCAGGTCGGTGAAAAGTTCACCAAGGAAAAAATACGAACCGGCCTGACGATGGATGAGCACGGTGTGCTTGCCAATCCAGCCTAAGCCGGCGTTGCGCGCCAGTGCTTTTTCGAGCACGGGAGCGGAGTCGACATAAGCACGGTAACCAAATGGCCCTATTGCCGCTTGGATGCGTCTGGCCAATTGCTGTAAACGGTGGCGCATCAGCTTATGGTAGTCGCGCCCCAGCGCATAGCGCGACACATAGGCCAGATCGCCATTTTTCAGGACCTTCCAGGCACGGTGCATACCTGTTGGCATGTAATCCATATGGACCGAGATCACTCGTTGGGTGCCAGGCATGAGTTCATTTGGGCGGCTGCGTTTGTTGCCGTGGCGGGTCATATAGGCCATTTCACCGTGATAGCCAGCTTTGAGCCAGCGCTTTAAGAGCACTTCGTCGGTGGCCAGATCCACGCCGCTGATTCCGGCGTCGGCAAAGCCTAGTTCACGTGCCCAGCGCTTTATCTGGCGGGCGAGGAGGGCGAGATCAATGAGCGGCGTGGCAAACATGGGTGGAGGAAATCAGGATGAATATCGGTTATCATAGCGCCTGGCGCCGATATACGCGGGGATGCGCTGTTTCCTTTCGGTTCGCGAAAGGATGACAAACAGGGTTGGGACAATGCGTACTTAACTACAGAACAAAAGCCCGCCTGGAAAGTACGGCACGCATGATGCATAACCATGACGGAATAGAACATGCATGTTACCCGGCATGCGCCGTAAAAAGCACTTGCCAGGGTTCACCAGCGCAAGTCTTGCCAGAGTCGGTACGCATTGGGCTGCCAGGCAGAAGAGTGGATCTAACGATATATCGCTTTCCTGGCTCCTGCAGTTTATTTCACTGGCATGTTGTCATGTTGGTGTCTGCATTCAATGTGTATGTTTGGGGGAGGCAAGGCAAGCTTTATTTTCAGTTGTGTGATGAATGAGGAGGTGCAGTCATGTCTCTCAAAAAAAATGCAATACAATCCGTTTTGTTTCTTTTTATTTTTCATTGTTCCTGGATGGCGTATGGGTTTTATGTGGTGATGGAGAACAATAGCACGCAAACACTTCAATTTTCGTGCCACACCGACTATCGTGCGCGTCAAGAGGCATTTGCTGTAGAATATGATGGTAAAGGCATCATATGCAGGTATGGAAGTGGGCAGTATGATTCGTTTATTCCATTGGGTATCGGACCGTATGCCAAAACCGAATTGACTATTACAGATATTGATTACCAGATCAATAAGCCGTTTTATACAAGAGTGGATATGCGTCTTCTAAATCCATCTGGTTCTATACATTGTGATTTAACTTTTTTGTACTATTCCGCCAGGGGACAGGGGACAGGGGACAGGGGTGAGTTATCATTTTTCCAGATGAAAAACATAAAACAAAGGTGTACAGATAATTATTTGCAGCCAACAAAACTATACGATCGTGCAGTCGTGCACGTTTACTAGGGGGTACTTCAAAAAAAAACCACAACATGATTGCTGACACGGCCTATAATGTGGGCATGTTGGTTTTTTCTCGCCATCACGGTCTTTACCGTGCGGAGCAGGTGCGTGCACTCGATCGCCGTGCGATCGACGTGCTGGGCGTTGCGGGCATCGAGCTGATGCACCGTGCGGCTGGGGCCGGGCTGGCAAGCCTGCGTCGGCACTGGCCGCAGGCACGTCGGCTTGCTGTGGGTTGTGGGCCGGGCAATAACGGGGGAGATGGTTTTCTTCTGGCCATGCTTGCGCGTGCCGCAGGGTTGCATGTGGAGCTTATGGCATTGGCTGATACGGTTAGCACTGAGGCAGTCCAGGCACGCCAGTTATGGGAACAGGCCGGTGGTGTCACCTGTCGCTGGTACGCAGGTGATGATCTGCCGGTGGCCGATGTCTATGTTGATGCACTCTATGGTACCGGTTTGCATCGTGCGCCAGGTGATGATGCTGCAGCTCTGATTGAACGCTTTAACGCCAGTGCCAGGCCAGTTCTCGCGCTGGATGTTCCTTCAGGGCTTGATGCTGATACGGGACAGTGTCCAGGGCGAGCAGTACGTGCCACGGTCACCGTCAGTTTTATTGCTGCCAAGCGCGGTTTGTATACCGGGCAGTCTGCTGACCATGTGGGTGCGTTGGAACTTGCCAGCCTTGATCTTTCCGAAACATTGTGGGAAGGCGCTGAGCCTGACGCCCAGCTTCTTGCCGCCGCGTGTCTGCCTTCACGTCAGCGCACAGGGCATAAGGGAAATTATGGTCACGTGCTGGCCATCGGTGGCGATGCGGGCATGCATGGCGCAATTGAATTGTGCGGCAAGGCTGCTTTGCGCAGTGGTGCCGGTCTGGTCAGTGTGGCGACCTGTCGTTCTTCTTCATACAAGCCTGGGTGTCCTGAACTGATGGGACATGGTGTAGACGGGCCACAAACGCTGCAGGCACTGCTCCATCGCGCCGATGTGCTGGCTCTTGGTCCGGGGCTTGGACAGCGGTCATGGGGACGTGAGCTATGGTTTGCTGCGCTCCATGCCGGTAAACCGTCAGTGTTGGATGCCGATGCCTTGAACTTGCTGGCGCGCGAACCACGGCGCTTTGATCATCCTGTGGTGCTTACTCCCCATCCGGGAGAGGCAGCGCGTTTGTTGCAGGGAAGTTGTGTGGATGTCCAGGCGGATCGCTTTGCTGCCGCCCGAACCCTGGCGGTGCGCTACCACGCTGTCGTGGTGCTCAAAGGGGCTGGTAGCCTGGTGGCTGACCCAGCTGGCAAGCTGGCTGTCTGTCCGTGGGGCAACCCAGGGATGGCCAGTGGTGGCATGGGCGATGTACTCACCGGTGTGATTGCGGCCTGTTGGGCGCAGGGTTGTGATGCGTGGCAGGCGGCCTGTCTGGGCGTCGGACTACATGCGCGTGCAGGTGATCGTGCCGCAGCAGAGAGCGGGGAGCGCGGTTTGCTTGCCAGTGATCTGTTTCCATACTTGCGACTGCTTGGAAATGGATGCGAATAGGACCAGATGGCCATGGATGTCGGTATAGAAACGGAAGAGGGCTATTGCATCCTTCCGGATGAAGAGGCCACTACCTTCCTTGGAGGACAAGGTGCGGCTGGTTTGCAAAATGGTGGTCTTGTCGTGTACCTGTATGGGGAGCAGGGCGCTGGAAAGACCAGCTTTGCACGGGCGTTTCTTGCTGCTCTTGGCGTTGGTGAGCGGATCAAAAGCCCCACCTACAGCCTGGTCGAGACGTATCGAGTCTGTGCGCGAACGTTTTGGCATATGGATTTGTACCGTATCGCCGATCCTGGCGAGCTGGAGTGGCTTGGTCTTGACAACTTGTTCGAACCAGCCTCCGTGGTGCTTGTGGAATGGCCCGAGCATGGCCATGGCGTGTTGCCGCCTCCGGATATGTGTATCTACATGAGTTACGCCGCATTGGGGCGTCGAGCACTATTGCAGGCAAAGAGCGCGCGTGGTCGGCAGCTTTTACAGCATCTGCGTGCATCGAGGTTGGTAAACCACAACC